>JADGNP010000070.1 GCA_017883425.1 Candidatus Sulfotelmatobacter sp.
ATACCGCGCCTCCATTGCGAACAAATTGTGTGGATGATCTACCGCGCGAATTCTAGTTCTGTACAGCGCATCCTGCAACTTACTTCTTCGGCGCGGCAACGGGATAGCTGACGTTAACAGGCCATAGCGCTCAGAACGTCCGTCGCTCAATTTTTCGATATGAGGACGGTAGTCCTGCGGGCAGGCAGCAGATTCCTCGCTTTGCTCGGAATGACAAATCTTTGGTAAGTGATTAAAGAATCCAGTGTGACTTTCGTAATCGGGAGTGGGCGTTACCGCATTGCTGCTGTTGGAGGCCGCTCCTAGAATCGGAGCAGGGTTCCCTCCGCCTAATTCCGCATGCCTGAGATCACAAAACGACTGGATCGAGCCGAGCTAGGGAAGCGCGTGGAGCGCGCGGAGAAGCTTTTGCAGAAGGGCAAGACTGCAGAGGCTCTGGAAGAGTATCTCCTTGTTCTGCGGGATGATGCGGACAACGACGTGGTGCGGCAACTGGCGGCGGATCTGTGCCTTTCGTTGAGCCGCAACGCGGATGCGGTGCAGCTGTTGGGCGATCTGTTTGAGCGGCAGGTGGGGGCCGGAGACGCGACCCGTGCGAGCCTGACTTACAAGAAGCTGGCGCGGCATGGGAGTCCGACGTGGCAGCAGAAAGTCCGCTTTGGCCAACTGCTGGAAGGATCCAATAAGAAGCTGGCCGCGGGCACGTACGAAGCGGCGCTGTCGGATCTGGGAAAGCTGGGGAAGAAGAAGGAAGCGGCTGAGATATTGGATCGCATCGTGGCGCTGGAACCGACGCAGGCCAACCTGCAGCGCGTGGCGGAACTGGCGTCGGAGTTGGGAAATCGCAAAGTAGCGGCTTTGTCGTTTCAGCGGATGGCGGAGCTGGCCGCGGCCGAGGGTAGCGATGCGGCGCAGTGGTACGAGCGCGCTTACCAGGAGGATGCTTCGGATCAGGGCATCGCACTAGCCTACGGGAAAAGCTTGCTGACGCAGGGACAAGTGGGCGCGGCCATCTTCATTCTGGAACCGCAAATGAATTCCGGGCAGGTGACGCCGGCGTTGCGCGAAGCCTATGCCGATGCGCTGGTGGCGGCGGGCCGCTACGCTGAGGCGGAGCCGCTGGTGTGGCAGCTGTTTGAGCAGAATCCGGCGCGGGTGCAGCAGGTGATTGCGCTGATCGGGAATTTGCTGGATGGCGAGCAGAATGACGCGGCGGTCGCGCTGGCGCGCAAGCTGGAACAATTCCAGCGGCGCCGGGGGGAGCGGCGGCAGTTTATCGCCATCATGGAGGACATCACGGCGGCGCGCCGCGCTTCGCCGCAGATACTGGAGTTCCTGAGCGAACTCTATAACGCGTCCAATCGCGAAAACGACTACTGCCAGACGCTGCTGAAGTTGTTTGATCTGTATTGCAGTACGGGCGAGTTTGCCAAGGCCGCCGAGTGCCTGGATCGCGCCGCCGAAGTCGATCCTTATGAATCCGGTCACCTGAAGCGGCTGGAGATGATCAAGGGCAAGGTGGAAGACGGGCGCTTCCGGTCGATCGCGTCGCGCTTTTCTTCCGCCAGCAAGGCGCCCGAAGAACCGGCGCACGAGGAAGGGCCGACGCTGGGCGCTTCGACGCTGCAGGACTTGATGCTGCAGGCGGAAATCCTGGTGCAATACGGGATGCGCAACAAGGCGGTGGAGCGGCTGCAGAGGATTCAGGAACTGTTCCCGCGGGAGGAGGAACGGAACGAGGATCTGCAGCGGTTGTATTTGTCAGCGGGCGTGACACCGCGGTATGCGGGGTCGGCGCCTCTGCCTCCGGCGGCGGCTCCGGTTGCTGCGGCCGCTACTCCCGCGGCGGCGCCGGCACCCGATCCGGCGACCGATGTACACGCGTTCACCCGCGTCGCTGAGATTTCGCGCAAGCTGTATCACCAGGGTACGGCCCCGGCAGTGCTCAGCACGGCGGTGAGGGAGATTGCAACGCATTGGGAAGCGACACGCTGCATCGCGGCGATGGGCAAGGCGGGTTCGTCTCCGACCGCGGTGGAAGAGTTTGTTGCGGAGGGATCCAAGAAGGCGAGTGCCGCGGCGATTGCCGAACTGGTCGCATGCCTGCACAAGGCGGTCGATGGGCATGATCCGCTGGCGATTGAGGACGCCCCGAAAGCGGTCGCCTTGCAGTCCGCACGGAAGGCGGTGACGGAACTGGGGGCGGCGTCAGTGTTGGCCATCCCGCTCAGCGACGGGGAAGACATTGTCGGCATGCTGGTGCTGACGCACAACCGGGCCCGGGTTTGGCAGCACGCGGATATGGTTGTGCTGAAGACGCTAGCCGAGCAGATGGTGATCGCGCTGAATAACGCGGGGCTGCGGCGGCTGGTCAAGAATCTGTCGGTGACGGACGAGAAATCGGGGCTGTTGAAACGGGCTTCCTACATCGATCTGCTGCTGGCGGAGAGCAAACGGGCGATTCAAAATGCGTCGACGCTTTCGGTGCTGTTGCTGCAGTTCGGGAAGAGCGCGGCCATGATGAAGGAATATGGCGAGGCGGACGTGCAAGCGGTGATGGAGAAGGCGGGACAGATGTTCGCCGCGAACATCCGCTCGAACGATCTGGCGTTTCGCTACGATACGACCACGATCGCCATTCTGCTGGGCGAGACGGCGGAGAAAGAAGCCATGCTGGCGCTCGAAAAGCTGCGCAAGATTGTCTCCGAGGTGCGGCTGCCGGCGAAAGATGAGAGTGGCCAGGGGCCGACCGCGCAGTTTTCCGCGGGACTGGCGGAGGCCGTGATCCGCACGGAATATGATCCTGTCGACGTGGTCACCGAGGTCATCAATCGCGCCGAGTATGCGCTGGCGCAGGCGATGGCGCAGGGGCCGGGAAAGGTTGTTGCCCTGGGGGCGACGCGGGCGGCGGGAGCGGTGGCGTAGTCATTGAATCATTGAGACATTGAGTCATTGAGTCAATTGAATCATGGTTCGATCCTTCCGCAATGATTCAATGAATCAATCTCTCATTGATTCAATCCCCGATGATTCAATCCCAGTGGTCAAATCTCTTCACACACTGCTAAACTGACCAGTTTGGCTAATCGACTCTGATCGGTTCTGATTGGAGTTCTGCCGGGAAAATCATGTTGAAGCCAGGTGACATCGCCATCGTCAGTGGGGCGCGGACGCCCTTTGGCCGCTATTGCGGCAAATTGAAGGACTTTACCGCCCAGGAGTTGGCCGCGGTTGCGGCGAAGGGCGCGATCGAGCGGGCGGGGGTCGATGCGAAAGAATTCGATCACGTCGTGTTTGGCAACGCGCAGCAGACTTCGGGCGACGCGCTATATGGGGCGCGGCACGTGGGATTGCGGGCGGGGATTCCGATTGAGATTCCGGCGCTTACAGTGAACCGGCTGTGCGGATCGGGGATGCAGTCGATTGTGAGCGCGGCGCAGATGATCCAGACGGATGAGGCGAAGATTGTGCTGGCGGGCGGGATGGAGGCCATGTCACAGGCTCCGTTTGTGATTCGCGGGCGCGATGGGTTTACGCTGGCGCCGGGCGGGAAGCTGGAAGATTCGCTGATGATCGCGTTGCTCGACACTTACTGCGGGCTGTACATGGCGAATACGGCAGAGCTTTACGGTTCGGAACACGGGATCACCCGGCAGATGCAGGATGAGTTTGCGCTGCGGTCGCAGCAGCGGGCGGATGCGGCTTATAAGGAAGGACGCATTCAGGAAGAATTGGTGCCGGTGCCGCTCCGGAATCATAAGGGCGAGGCGACCGGGGAGTCGCTGACCGAGGATGATCACCGGCGTCCGCAGACCACGATGGAAGCCCTGGCGAAGCTTCGTCCGGCATTTGGGAAGAATGGAACGGTGACGGCGGGAAATGCCAGCGGCATTGTGGATGGTGGCGCGGCGGTGGTGGTGATGTCGATCGAGAACGCGCTGAAACGCAGTCTAACGCCGCTGGGTCGGATTTGCGGATGGGGCATCGCGGGCGTGGAGCCGAAGCTGATGGGACGCGGGCCGGTTCCGGCGACGAAGATTGCGTTGCAGAAGGCGGGGCTGTCGCTGGATTACATCGACTTGATTGAAGTAAATGAGGCGTTCGCGGCGCAGTATCTGGCGGTGGAGAAAGAATTGGGACTGGATCGCGAGAAAGTGAACGTGAATGGCGGGGCGATCGCGCTGGGGCATCCGCTGGGAGCGACCGGGACGCGGCTGGTGATTACCCTGCTGTATGAGTTGCGGCGGCGGAAGAAGAAGTATGGGCTGGCGACGGCTTGCATCGGCGGGGGGCAGGGGATTGCGATGATTGTGGAGAGTATGAGCTGAATTCTTAACCACAGAGGGCACAGAGGACACAGAGGTCTTCCTGTTTCTTCGGTGTCCTCTGTGATCTCTGTGGTGATAAGGGTTTCATATGGAAATCAAGAAGGTGGGTGTACTCGGTTGTGGGCTGATGGGCTCCGGCATTGCGCAGGTTTGCGCGATGGCTGGATTTGACGTAACGGTGCTTGAGGTCGAGCAGCAGTTTCTCGACAAGGGGTTTGCCGGGATTGAGAAATCTTTGGCGAAGTTTGCCGAGCGGCCGGTGGAGAAGGGCGGAATCACGGCACAGCAGAAGGACGCGATTCGGGCGCGGCTCAAGGGGACGACCAAGAAGGCGAACCTGGCGGATTGCGACATCGTGATTGAGGCCATCATCGAGAACGTGGAAGAGAAGAAGAAGATGTACGCGTCGCTCGATGGCATCGTGAAGAAAGATGCGATCTTTGCCTCGAATACGTCGTCGATTTCGGTGACGGAGCTTTTGACTTCGGTGAAGCGGCCGGAGCGGTTTGTCGGGCTGCACTTTTTTAATCCCGTGCCGCTGATGAAGCTGGTTGAAGTGGTGCGGACGATTGCCACCTCTGACGAGGTGTATGAGGCCGCTTACGAGTTCGGGAAAAAGCTGGGCAAGGTTCCGGTGCGGACGTCGGACAAGACGGGATTCATCGTGAACCGGCTGCTGGTGCCGTATTTGCTCGATGCCATCCGCGCGTATGAAGAGGGCGTAGGGTCGATCGAGGACATCGATAACGCGATGAAGCTGGGCTGCGGATATCCGATGGGACCGTTTACTTTGCTTGATTTCGTCGGCTTGGATACGACTTATTACATTACGCACGTGATGTATGACGAGTTCAAGGAGCGGCGGTTCGCGTCGCCTCCGCTGCTGAAGCGGATGGTGATGGCGGGGTGGTACGGGCGGAAGTCGGGGCGCGGGTTTTATGATTATGCGGACCCGGAGAAGCCGAAGGCGAACAAGCTGTAAGGTGATGGGTCAGCGTTTGTAGATTTCGCTACGGTGGCCGACGCGGAGAACGAGGACGATAAACCGGTCATCTCTCATCGAACAGATGAGGCGATAGTCGCCAACGCGATATTTCCAGAACTTGCTTAAAGTGCCTTGAAGGCGTTCCCCGATTTTGCGAGGGTCATCGAGTTGAGACACTCGCTCGTAAAGGAACTTCGAGATACGCCGAGCGATGGGTTTATCCAGCCTGTCGAGTTCTCTTTGCGCGGCGGGGTCGAACTCAACCGTCCACTTTTGGATTGAGGCCATAGCGGCGCATCACTTTTTCGAGTGGGATGGTACGAACGCGGCCAGCGCGGATTTCTGCCAAGCGCTTCTCGGCCAAGTAAATGTCTTCCAGATCCTCGAGGTGTTGCAGGATGGCTTCGCGGGCGTAGAAAGTCTTGGTGCGCCCCGTGCGCTTGGCGAGGCGAGCGAGTCGTTTTTCGATGCTTTCAGGAAGGCGAATGGCTAACATGGCTGTGTGCTGCTATACAATTATAGCACCGCCTTGTGATGGCGGGTGGTACGGGCGGAAGTCGGGGCGCGGGTTTTATGATTATGCGGACCCGAACAATCCCCGGGCGAATAAGCTTTAAGGATCTTTGCCCCGGATTTGCACGGATCGACACGGATTGAAAGGCGATTCACCACGGAGGACACAGAGACACAGAGGAAAACCGATTCAACGAATTCCTCTGCGTCTCTGTGTCCTCTGTGGTGAAAAATGTATTCTATGAACTTCGAAAACATAACTCTCGAAAAGAAGAATTCCATTGCTTACGTCACCGTCAACCGGCCGAAGGTGCTCAATGCGCTCAACATGGCGACCATGGAGGATCTGCGGGCGGCCTTCCACGACATTAAGAACGACAAGAATATTCGCGTGGTGATTTTCACGGGCTCGGGGGAGAAGGCGTTCATTGCTGGGGCCGACATCGGCGAACTGGCCAAGCACGATGCGGTTTCGGGCAAGGAGTACACGCATCGCGGGCAGTCGGTGCTGAATTTGATCGAGAACCTGGGCAAGCCGGTGATTGCCTGCATCAATGGATTCGCGCTCGGCGGCGGATGCGAGATTGCGATGGCTTGCACCATGCGGCTGGCGAGCGAGAACGCGAAGCTGGGACAGCCGGAGGTAAAGCTGGGGATCATCCCGGGCTATGGCGGAACGCAGCGGCTGCCGCGGTTGGTGGGCAAGGGGCTGGCCATGCAGATGGTGCTGGCGGGGGAGATGATTACGGCGCAGGAGGCTCATCGCATCGGGCTGGTGAACGAAGTGACGGCTGCTGCTGAGTTGATTCCGCGGGCGGAGGCGATTGCGGCGAAGATTATTGCCAACGCTCCGCTGGCTGTGCAGTATGCGATGGAGGCCGTGAACAAAGGGATGGAGATGACTTTGGCTGAGGGGCTTTATCTGGAGGCTACTTTGTTTGGAGTGTGCTGTGCTACTGAGGATAAGACCGAGGGGACTTCGGCGTTCCTGGAGAAGCGGGCGGCGGCGTTTAAGGGGAAGTAAGTCAAGGATTTTAACCACAGAGGACACAGAGGACACTGAGGATTGAAGGCTTCACCACGGAGGCACTTAGTCACGGAGAACAGAGACCTATTGGAAGTGGAACATCCTGCTGAGGGTGAATTCCGTGCGCTGGAAGGGAAGCTTGACGCGACCGGGCGACGGTTTGCCATTGTGGTGGCGCGGTTCAATGCGTTCATCACGGAGCGGCTGCTACAGAGCGCTTGCGACGGACTCCTTCGGTCCGGGGCGCAGCGTAACGATATTGAGATTGTACGCGTGCCGGGGGCGTTTGAGATTCCATCTGCGGCGCGGACGTTGGCTTTGACTGGAAAGTATGACGCCATCATTTGTATCGGGTGTCTGCTGCGCGGGGACACGGCGCATTATGACGTGATTGTGAACGAGGTGACGCGCGGGATTGGGCAGTCGGCGCAGGAGACTGGGGTGCCGCATGCGTTTGGCGTGTTGACTTGTGAGACGCTGGAGCAGGCTATTGATCGGGCCGGGCTGAAGATGGGGAACAAGGGATTTGAGGCGGCGCTGGCGGCGGTGGAGATGGCTTCTTTGAAGCAAGCTATCAGCTCTCAGCCATCAGCGGTCAGCGAGAAGGCAGGCGTCGGGCGTCGGACCGTAGACCTCGGCAAAAAGCAGATTCCTCGCTTCGCTCGGAATGACAAACAAAAAAGTCGGAATGACAAACGAAAAAGTCGGATTGACAAACTAAACAGTGGGAATGACAAACTAGAAAGTCGGAATGACAAACCTAAGAAGAAGGCGTCGAAGACGTCGCGGCGCAAATAATACTCTCCTACAGTAAACTGGCCTCTACAATAAACTGGCAACTGACAACTGCCCACTGGCAACTTCTCTCTATGGGTACTCGCCGCAAATCCCGGGAACTGGCGCTGCAGATGCTGTTTCAAGCGGACATGGGCAAGCAGGATGCCGAGCAGGTGCGGCGGACGTTCTGGGCCGAGCATGGGACTGCAAGCGCGGAGGTGCGGGGATTTGCCGACGATCTTTTTCGGGTAGCGACCGATCGCAGCGCTCAGATTGACGGGCTGATTGAGCGCCACGCCGAGCACTGGCGCATGGAGCGCATGGCGGCGGTAGATCGCAATCTGCTGCGCGCCGCGGTGGCCGAGTTGCTAGCTTATCCGGAGACTCCGCGGGCGGTGGTGATCAACGAAGCGCTGGAGATTGCGCGGAAGTTTTCGAGTCCGGAGTCGGTGCACTTTGTGAACGGCGTGCTCGACAGCGTGGGGAAAGAGCTCGAGCCTAAAGTCAGTAGTCAGTAGTCAGGAGTCAGGAGTCAGTTCTCAGTTCTCAGTTCTCAGTTCTCAGTTCTCAGTTCTCAGTCCCTCTCGTGGGGCTTTATCCGCGTGATCCGACAACAATTTATGAGAAGAGCCGGCGGCAAATTCTTGCCCGTGGCTTTCCTCTCAACGGCCCACTTAGCGAAGTGCGACTGGGAACTGAGAGCTGAGTCCTGACTACTGACTCCTGACTACTGACAACTGACAACTGACAACTGCCTTACGGTTTGAGGGCCACTGTGTTCAATGTGCACGGGCCCTCCGTGGGCGTGGAGGTGCAGAAGGGGTTCAGGGAGTTGGGCAAGCTGGGGAAGGAGAGTTGGACCTGGTCGCTGCCGCCGAGGGCGGTGCTGACCTGGTGCAGCATGCCATCGCTGCCCGCGACCACAATGGTGCCGCCATCGACGGACATGTCCGCGCTGACGGGAGTGGCATTTCCCAAGAGTTCGATGCCGGTCACCGCACCGGAGCCGAAATCGTAGACGAGGATGCTGGCATTGCCGGCGGAGGCGACGTAGAGCTGCGAGCCGTCGGCGGAGGCGAAGAAGTTCACCGGTTGGATTGTGCCCTGGCCCAATTCGATGCGTTGCACGGCATCGTTGGTGAAGTCCAAGACTTGAGGACAAAGAGTCCCGGCAGCCGGCGGAGAGATGGTGGAAGTGATGAGGTCGAAGCCGGTGGCGTCGAGCACGAACACATGAATGCCATCGGGAATCGGATTGCCGTAGGAGTCCCTGCCGTCGATGTGCTCGCCGGGCAATACTCGCATGAGAATGGGATTGGCGGGCAGAGGCAAGCTGGCGACGAACTGATTGTTGCAGGTGGCAAAGGCAGTGAGGTTCGCAGAGGTGCTGCTGGTGGAAGCCTCCGCGACGTAAGCGAACGCGCCGTTGGGCGAAAATGCAACCGCATTGGCCGGTCCGGAGAGAGCAATCGGTCCCTGCAAGGCCTGCAGCGCCGAATAGATGTAAAGCGAGCTTGCGCTGTTTCCGCCGACGAGAAAAGTCTTCAAGCCATCGGGTGAGAAGGCGGCTGCCACAGCTCCGGTGATATTCAGCGCAGTGGCCGACAGCGAACTGGTGCCTGCGTTCACGATGTACGCCTGATTAGGAGTGTGGATTGTGTCGGAGAAGACCGCTACAGCTCCATTATTAGAGGTGGCCAGCACTCTTCCGGTCACCGTGCCGAGCGAGGTGAACGGGTTATTGGTAGTGCCGAAATTCGAAGGGTTCACGATCTGCGCGCCGAAGTCGCTTCCCATGTAAGCCTTATCGCCCGCGAGATCGAAGAGCAGGGAATTTGGTGCAACGGGCATGGGATTCTCGGGGCCCGTCGAAGCCCCGGATGTCGAGAGGCTGTAGATGGATGTGCTGCAGGTGGACGGAGGCTCGTGGGCACATCCCGTACTCGTCGCGAGCACGGATGCGGAGGTCGTGGAACCCGTTACCACGCCTGAGATCGCGCCATTGCCTGGGTTCGTTGCATTGAAACTAGGCGGAAGGGGGGAAGCGTAGACCGGAACAGGGATGAGTTGCTGGCAGCTGATGAGTTGAGGGTACTGCGCGTGAAAGAACTGCGTGCAAGAGGCGAGGGCGCCAGTGGTCGAGGAAAGCGACGCGGGGACGAAGGGGAATCCAATGTTGCAGGTTGGCGGGGAGCAGGAGGCCGTCACGGATCCGGACCCGGGCAAGGGAGTCGAAAGCGCACAGGATTCCAGGCATCCCGCGCCCGCTGCCAATACGCCGGGCCGGGATGCGCTCCAAGTCAGGGGGATTTTGCTGAGGACGATCCCACCGTTGGTGTTGGGCAAAGAACTGTTTCCCATCACGTCGGTCAGGACGGCCGTAGCATTTTGCGAGGTTCCTTTGGGAGTGACGAAAGTGGTTTGGCCGGTTGGCGGCGATCCAGCGGCGCCGAGTTCGAGTGCGATGCTCTGGATCGGGCAGGTCTCAAAGAAGTCCAGGGCCGGAGACGTTGTTCCCTGCGAATTCTGGTATTGCGGCTGCTGGAAGGACGAACTGGTCACCCCGCTGGCGGAGGCGTGGATCTGAGCGATTCCTGGGAATGTGGCTTTTGCGGTGGCCTGATTCGTGGGGAAGTTATAGGCCGTATTGACGAGCGGGGTCAGGTTCACCACGGTCGGGTTATCCGCGGAAAAGGTAAAAGGACCGACCGAGGAAGTGATGTCGGAACCCTGGCTGAAAGCGTGGGCCTCCACGGTCATGGATTGACTTTGGGAGAGGCAGGGCTCCTGGACCGGGACGCCGTCGAGCAGAACTCCGGTAACTTGGATGGTATCGATCGGTGGATGAACGAAAACGTACGTAGGAACACTGGTGGCGCCGAGGGCTGAGGCGGTCACCTGGACTGCACCGGTGCCCCCCGGAGTGCAGGTAGTAAAAGCGACGTCCCAGTGACCGGCACAAGCGACGCCGTTGGGAGCGAGAGTTAAAACCGACGTGTCACTGGAGGAAAAGGTGATGGCAGTAGAGATGGTGGTGCCGGAGGTGGTTTGCGCCGATGCGCTGAAATTGAGCGTGCCACCCAGTACGAGGGAGGTGTTGGAGCCGGGGGTCAGGGTGATCCTTCCGGGAAAGATCGGGGGGCCAGGCTTGGTACCGCCGCCACACCCGCTGAAGCTCCATAGAGAAAGGATGGCAACCGCCAACCGCAAAGCGTTCGAACGCAACCTACCCATGCACCCCTCTTTAAGCCTTGTCCCAGCCCCGCGCGGCGAAATCACGCAGGACGAGCCGTCGAATGAATTGGAAAACTTGTAGTGTAGAGGCTGGAAGCGGAATCGGCAAGCGGTGCGCGATCCAAGCACCTTGCCAACCGGCTCCCGGTCGTTCTTCCGTCAATCCGACAGTGGGATGCAAAAACACGGGTTGACGATGTTTGCAGGCACTTGCTATAGTAGTTTGGTTCCGCGAGTACATCCAGGCTTGCCGTGTGCTGTGAGTTCTGCTGCCGTGTGGGCAGAGGGCTTGCAGTAGAGCTTTCGAGAACGCGTTTCCGGATGAAATGCAGGTTCGGAAACTTTCCTCGCTGAAACGTTCCTGCGGTGCCTTCCGCCCTATTGTGGAAGGATATGCAGGGCAAGGCTGACGAAACGGAGTGCCCCCGGAGTTTGGCCGGGCGCCACCGTCGGCAGCGAAAGTCTAAAGGAATCCAGAATCTCTCTGGCGTTGCTTGTGATAACCAAGCTGCGCGGTGAGAAGTAATGGTTGGCCTTGAGCCGGCCATGCCCACGGATACGCGTCTAGAAGAGGATTGAAGCAGGATTTGAGCTGTGCCGCCTGCGCGATAAGGCAGGATGGTGCGCGGCTAAGGAGTGGCGAAGAGTGCCTACGTTTAACCAGTTGGTGGCTCAGGGTCGCAAGCGGCCTCGTTACAAGACGGCGAGCCCTGCTTTGCAGGGATGTCCCCAGAAGCGCGGCGTTTGCACCCGCGTGTATACGCAGACGCCCAAGAAGCCCAACTCGGCTTTGCGCAAGGTAGCGCGTGTGCGCCTGACGAACGGAATTGAAGTGACGACGTATATTCCCGGCGTCGGCCACAACCTGCAGGAGCACTCGATTGTGCTCATTCGCGGAGGCCGTGTGAAGGATCTGCCGGGTGTGCGGTATCACGTGATTCGCGGAACGCTGGATGCAGTGGGCGTCGCCGGCCGCATGCAGGGACGTTCGAAGTACGGCGCCAAGCGGCCTAAGAAGGGTTAAGAGATCGTCGTTGGTCGATGGTCGTTCGTCGTTGGCCAAGGAATTCTGGGTGAGCACGAGATGCGAGCCTGGCAAAGCTCAAGCTAAGAGCTAAGAGCTTTAGGAGCTAAAAGCTGAATGCCTCGTAAAGGACATATCGCAAAGCGGACCGTCCCGGCCGATGCCGTGTACCAATCGGATCTGGTGACGAAGTTTATTAACTCGATGATGTGGCAGGGCAAGCGCTCGACCGCCGAGGGCATCTTCTATGAGGCTTTGGCGAAGGTGCAGGAAAAGGGCGGCGACGAAGCGCTGAAGCTCTTCAAGAAGGCGGTGGAGAACGCGAAGCCGCTGCTCGAGGTCAAGACCCGCCGCGTGGGTGGCGCCAACTATCAAGTACCGGTCGAGGTGAATGCCGACCGCCGGACTTCGCTTGCGATCCGCTGGCTGATTAGCTATGCGCGCGGCCGCGGTGAAAAGGGAATGGTCGATAAGTTGACCAACGAATTGCTGGACGCGGCCACGGGGAAGGGCGCCGCGATCAAGAAGAAAGAAGATGTGCATCGCATGGCGGAAGCCAATAAGGCATTCGCGCATTACCGGTGGTAAGGAATTGAGTAATTTTGTAATCGGGTAATTGAGTAATTTGCAAAACACTTCGGAGTTTGGATTTTCAATTACCAAATTACCCGATTACAAAATTACCAAATCTGAAACGTTGGAGCCCTAAGAAAAGAGTTAGAGCGTCGTGCCCAGAACAGTCCCATTAGAACGCTGCAGAAACATCGGCATCATGGCCCACATTGATGCCGGTAAGACCACTACGACGGAGCGCATCCTGTTTTATACGGGACGGACGCACCGCATCGGAGAGGTGCACGAAGGCACGGCGACCATGGACTGGATGGAGCAGGAGCAGGAGCGCGGCATCACGATTACGTCCGCGGCGACGACCTGCACCTGGCGCGATATTCGCATCAACATTATTGATACGCCCGGCCACGTCGATTTCACGGCGGAAGTCGAGCGATCCCTGCGCGTGCTCGACGGCGCGGTGGCGGTGTTTGACGCGGTGCACGGGGTGCAGCCGCAGTCGGAAAAAGTCTGGCGCCAGGCTGATAAATACGGCGTCCCGCGAATTTGTTTCATCAACAAGATTGACAAGATGGGTGCTGATTTCGAGCATGCCGTCGATACCATCCGCAAGCGCCTCAGTGCCAAGCCCGTCGCGATTCAATTTCCCATTGGCCAGGAAGACAAGTTCAAGGGCGTCGTCGATCTGATCAACATGAAGGCGATCGTCTGGGAGGACGACACCATAGGCGCGGAATACATTACCGAAGAAATTCCCGCCGAACTGAAGAAAAAAGCGGAAGCATTTCACGCCCAACTGGTCGAGAGCATCGCCGAGAACGACGACGAAATCCTGCACAAGTTTCTGGAAGGCGAAGAGATTACGGCGGACGAACTGCGTTCGTCGCTGCGCAAGTCGACCATCGCGTTGAAAGTGTTTCCGGTGGTGGTGGGAACGGCGTTCAAGAACAAGGGCGTGCAGCCGCTGCTGGATGCGGTTGTCGACTACCTGCCTTCGCCGCTAGACGTGCCGGAAACGCACGGGATCAATCCCGACAATGGGGAGAAGATTTTCCGTAAAGCCGACGATAAAGAGCCATTCTCGGCGTTGGCGTTCAAGATCATGGCCGATTCGTTCGTCGGCCAGTTGACATTTATTCGCGTGTATTCCGGCGAGCTTAAGACTGGCGATTCCGTGCGGAACGTCCGCACCACGAAGACCGAGCGCATCGGGCGTTTGCTCAAGATGCACGCCAACAAGCGCGAAGAGATCAGCGAGATCCTGGCAGGCGACATCTGTGCCGCCGTCGGTATGAAGAATGTCAGTACGGGCGACACAATTTGCGACGAAGATCATCCCATCGCGCTGGAGTCGATCACGTTTGCGATTCCCGTGATCTCGGTTGCCGTCGAACCCAAGACCAAGGCGGACCAGGAAAAGATGGGCATGGCGCTCAGCCGTCTCGCCCAGGAAGATCCCACCTTTAAGGTTCATACCGATCCCGACAGTGGACAGACCATCATCAGCGGCATGGGCGAGTTGCATCTGGAAATCATCGTCGACCGCATGATGCGCGAGTACAAAGTCGAGGCCAACGTCGGCAAGCCGCAGGTGGCGTACCGCGAGACCATCCGCAGGCACGCCGAGGCGGAAGGCAAGTACATTCGGCAGACCGGCGGACGCGGCCAGTACGGGCACGCGAAGATTTATCTCGACCCGCAACCAGCCGGGACTGGCTACGAGTTTGTGAATGACATCGTGGGCGGCTCGGTGCCGAAGGAATTCATCAAGCCGATCGACCAGGGGATTCGGGAAGCGCTCGAAGGCGGCGTTTTGGCGGGCTATCCGATGGTCGATGTGAAGGCCACGCTGTACGACGGCAGCTACCACGACGTGGACTCGAACGAAATGGCATTTAAGATTGCCGGATCGATGGCGTTCAAAGAGGCGGCGCGCAAGGCTTCTCCGGTGCTGTTGGAGCCGGTGATGGCGGTGGAAGTGGTGACGCCGGAAGATTATGCCGGTGTGATCATGGGCGATCTGAGTTCGCGCCGTGGACGCATTGAAGGGATGGAGCATCGCGCGGGTTCGCAGGTCATTAAAGCGATCGTTCCTTTGGCGGAGATGTTTGGTTATGCGACCCACATGCGTTCGTCGACGCAGGGCCGCGCGGAATACTCGATGCACTTTGCGCGCTATGAGGAGGCTCCGCGATCGGTGGCGGAGGAAATCATCGCCAAGGTGCAGGGGACGGCGAAGTAGTAGCGCCGGCGTCTCGCCGGCCCGATGGCGGGCGGAGCCCGCAGATGGAGAAAATTTCGTTCGGAGCAGCGGTTTGATCCGAACCAGAGTTTGCGCGGGCGAGACGCCCACGCGACAGCCGGCGGGACGCCGGCGCTACAAAGGACAAGGAAATGGCGAAGGAAAAATTTGCTCGCAATAAGCCGCACTGCAACGTGGGGACGATTGGTCACATTGACCATGGCAAGACGACGTTGACGGCGGCGATCACGAAGGTGTTGCAGAAGCACAATCCGAAGATTGTGTTCCGCTCTTTTGACAGCATTGATAACGCG
>JADGNP010000462.1 GCA_017883425.1 Candidatus Sulfotelmatobacter sp.
CCGACGGTCAGCGCGAACTGCACCAGAGCGCAATTCGCATTTGGGATGGGCGGAGATCCGCCATCCGTTCCATCCGCTTCGCGGCCAGCGCTTTCAGGTTTTGAAGGCACGCCGAATCGCAGGTATTGACACCCTCCTACTCCGGGAGTTGGACCGCGGCAGCTTCAGCATTGCGCGCGAATGGACAGACTGGGCCGATCCGTCTCCGTACAACTCGCTCGATTTGCCACCGCGGCGGCTCGATGCTGACTCGCTTTTCGAGTTGGCCGCCCTACTGGAGCGACTGACCCATCCCGAACAAAAAGGTTGAAATATGTATTGTTCTCGGGTAGAATCAGACCAGTTATGTACGTGGTCTGATGACAATGAAGAAGAACGAGCCTCCTGCCAGCTTGAGAAGACGCCGTCAAGCCCTCCTACGCCAACTGCCCCCGCTCAAGGCGATCCTGCGCGGCTCGCTGATCGAGCGTTACAAACGCTGTGGCAAGCCAGGGTGCAAATGCGCCGCCGGCCCCGGTCATGGACCCAAGTACTACCTTTCGGTGAGCTACCCGGGCTTGCGACCACAAATGGACTATGTACCGCAGGAGTCTCACGCTCAGACGGCGGAGTTTGTCGCCAACTACCACCGGGCCCGCGAGATCTTAGAAGCCATCTCCGAGATCAACCGCGAACTGCTGCGCCGCCGGGAGGCGCTCTAAACGGTCACCATGGGCGAAGCTCTGTCCGCCATCCATACGCCAATCGATGCTGGATTGGGTGGCGTGCTCCTCGCCAATATGGTCGAAGCCTGGCTCGCTGGGAACCCAGACTGTTTGGAAGGCGCGGAGGCAGCAGATGAACCCCAAGATCACAGAACAACACCGGAGCAGGCCCGCCTACATTTATGTGCGCCAGTCGACGAATGCCCAGGTGCTCCACCACCAGGAGAGCACGGAGCGCCAGTATGCGCTGCGAGCGATGGCGCTGGAGTTGGGCTGGAGCGAATCGGCGATTCGCACGCTCGACCGGGACCTGGGCATGACGGGGACCGAGATGACCAGGCGGGAGGATTTCAAGACGCTGGTGGCGGATGTCTCGATGGGTCAAGTGGGCGCGGTGTTTGCGCTGGAAGTCTCGCGACTGGCGCGCTCGAATCTCGACTGGCACCGGCTGCTGGAGTTGTGTGCGCTCACCGCGACGCTGGTGATCGACGAAGATGGTTGCTACGATCCGTCGGATTTCAACGACGGCCTCCTGCTCGGGTTGAAGGGGACCATGGCTCAAGCCGAGCTACATTTTTTGCACGCGCGCCTCCAGGGCGGTAAGCTCAACAAAGCGAAAAAAGGCGAGTTGCGTTTCCCACTCCCGGTCGGTTATGGCTACGACGAGCAAGGCCGCATCGTTCCGGATGCCGATGAAGAAGTGCGGGGCGCAGTGGAAATGGTGTTTCGCCTCTTTCGCGAAACGGGTAGCGCCTATGCGGTCGTACATCGCTTCGCGGAACGGGGATTGCGATTTCCGAAGCGAGCTTACGGCGGGGCGTGGGATGGCAAGATTATATGGGGACGGCTGAGCCACAGCCGCGTATTGGGTGTGCTCAAGAACCCATCCTATGCGGGGATGTACGTCTTCGGCCGCTATCAGTATCGTCGTGAGATCGACACCAATGGCGAAGTTCATAAACGAATGCAGGCGGTTGCGATGTCCGCCTGGCGCGTCGGGTTGAAGCAGCACCACGAGGGATACATCACTCTGGAAGAGTTCGTGAGCAATCAGGAACGGTTGCAGAAGAATCGCACCAACGGCGAGGGGACGGTGCTTAGCGGCCCGGCGCGCGAAGGGCTGGCTTTACTGCAAGGCCTGCTGTTGTGCGGCAACTGTGGCCACGCGCTCACCGTACGCTACCGCGGCAACGGCGGCATCTGTCCCACCTATCAATGCAATCTGCTGCGCCGCGAAGGCTTGGCTACCAAGTCCTGCATGGTCTTTCGATGTGACTTGCTCGATGGGATCATTGCGGAGGAGATGCTGAAGGCACTACAGCCGGCCGAATTGGAACTTGCCCTGGTGGCGCTACACGAATTGGAATCGCGAGATCGGGGGATCCTGCGCCAATGGCAGATGCGGCTCGAACGTGCCGAGTATGAAGTGGCGCTTGCCGAGCGTCGCTACCAGGAGGTCGATCCCGCCAATCGTCTGGTGGCGGGCACACTGGAGAGGCGCTGGAACGATGCGCTGCTTCACTTGGACGAACTCAACAAGGAAGCCGCGGAATTTCAGCATCAGGAAGCCCACGTCGCTACGCCCGAACAGAAGGCCAAGGTCCTGGCTCTCGCCAGGGATCTGCCGCGGTTGTGGCGTGCTCCCACCACGCAGTCCAAGGACCGGAAGCGGATGTTGCGACTGCTGATCAAAGATATCACCGTTGAGAAGCCAGCCAATCAAAAGCAGCTCCTGGTGCACATCCGCTGGCAGGGTGGCCCCTGTAGCGACGTCAGTGTGCAACTCCCGCCCAACATAGCGGACCGCGTGCGCTACCCTTTCTCGGTGGTCGACAGAATTCGAGAACTGGCGCACAACTTGCCCGATAGCGAGATCGCCGATCGGCTCAATCGGGAGGGACAACTCAGCGCCAAAGGTCAGCCGTACACGGTGAAAATCATCCAGTGGATCCGTTGCCGGTATCGGATTCCGCCTGCCGAGCTCAAAAGGCCTGAGGAGTTGACTGTCCAACAAGTGGCAAAACGGTTTGGCACGAGCGATCAAGTCGTCTACTATTGGATCGAGCACAGTGTGATTCGATCGCGGCGAATTAACTCGGGAATGCCGCACTGGATTACACTCGGTGACGCGGACGAAGAGAAGCTTCAAGAATGGGTACGCAAGTCACGCAGGATTCAGCCGGTATGCTGAAGGTCATTGGAGGAAGTGCATTATGAAACCACCGTCCCGACGGTGCGCGACCGGGTAGTACAGATGGCGACCCTGTTGATCTTGGAGCCGATCTTTGAGGCGGATTTCCTGGATTGTTCGTATGGGTTCCGACCGGGGCGCTCGGCGCATCAGGCGTTGGAGGAGATACGTGGTCATTTGCAGGCCGGGTATCAAGCCGTGTATGACGCGGACCTGAAAGGCTATTTCGATTCGATTCCGCATTCTCAGCTTCTGGCATGTGTGCGCATGCGGGTGGTGGACCGGAGTGTCCTGCAGTTGATCCGGATGTGGCTGGAAGCGCCCATAGTAGAGCGGAGTGAGGAGCAGGGCGGAGGCAGTAAATGGAGCCGGCCAAAGAAAGGGACGCCGCAGGGCGGGGTCGCCTCGCCGTTGCTGGCGAACCTGTATTTGCACTGGTTCGACGCCTTGTTTCACGGTCCGGAAGGGCCGGCTCGAAAGGCCGACGTCAAACTGGTGCGTTACGCCGATGATTTCGTGGCGCTGGCGAAACAGATGGGCGCGGAGACGATCGAGTATATCGAGTCGCGGCTGGAAGGGAAGTTCCAACTGGAGATCAACCGGGAGAAAACGCGGGTGGTGGATCTGCGGGAAGAAGGAGCGAGTCTGGACTTTCTGGGATACACATTTCGGTATGATCGCGATCTGCAAGGACGCGACCAGAAGTACCTGAACATGTTTCCGTCGAAGAAGGCGGTCCAACGGGAACGGGAGAAGTTGCACGAGATGACGGACAGTCATCAGTGCTTCAAGCCGATCCCGATACTGATTGGAGAGCTGAATCGGCACCTGAAAGGGTGGGCGAGCTACTTTTCCAAGGGATACTCCACGGGCGCGCACTGGGAGATCGACTGGTACGTGCGCGGTCGCCTGATCCAACATTTACAACGACGCAGCCAACGGCCTTTTCGTCCGCCGAAGGGGGTGTCGTGGTACCAGCACCTGCAACAATTGGGGCTGGCCCGTCTGACGGAGCTTGTGCATGCCTGAGGCGAGAGTTTTCAGGAGAGCCGGACGCGGGAAATCCGCATCTCCGGTTCGACGAGGGGAGAGTGAGACGCAGCCACAGGCTGTCACTCACTCTCCTACTCTACCGGCTCTGATTGGCGACACGCGCTTCGTAACCGAGCCGCGACCGTGAGGGAGCGGATGCCGATGGGCAGCAGTATTCTCATCATTCGTCTGAGACGCCGCAGGCGTCATGAGCAACTTATGCCACGGCAAACGACGCTGCGTGATCGCGGACGAAGTGCTCGAAGGTGGTCGGGGCTTTCCGGCCCACGCACTCGACATGGTAGGTGACTTCCGCCGCCGCGCCGGTTCGGTAGTAGCGGTACAGGTCGAGGATCTTTTCGACCTGCCAGGCCGGGAGGCCGGCGGCCAACATCCACTCTCGCGCCGCGTCCTCCGTCACATCGACAAAATGAATGGGGCGGCCCAGGACTCGGGAAAAACGCTCGGCGATTTCGTCGTGGGAGAGCGCCTCCGGCCCGGTGATCGTGTAGCGCTGCCACTGGTGTCCGTCTTCGGTCAACACGTGTGCCGCCACCGCCGCCAGCAGAACCGTGCCTTCCGTCAGCACGACGGGGTCCGTCGGGCTCACCTGATACAGCAGGGTGGT
>JADGNP010000463.1 GCA_017883425.1 Candidatus Sulfotelmatobacter sp.
AGTGCCGGCTCATTCTGCCCGCACACGGCCATCAGAGAGCCCACGCGATACCACGCCTCGGGGTCCGGTTCTATCATCACCGATGCCTCGGTCTCGCGCACGATCTTCGCCAAGTCTGCAGGACGCTGCGCCGCCGTGCACGCCTCCATCAACTCGCGGTGATAGGACGAAGCCTTCCCCATATTCCTGGCAGCCGCCCGCGCCTCGGCCAGATTCCCCTCCGCCAGGTACACATATGGAGTCATCCACGCCGCCCACTCCGATCCCGCATCCAGTTGCACAAAGTCCATCGCCCGGTCGGTCTTGCCCATCTCCAGGAACGACATTGCGCACGACCGGAACGCAAAATTCCCCGGATCGAGTTGCCGCGCGGTATTGCACTCCTGCGTCGACTGCTCGAGCATCCCCGCATACCGCAGCACATAGCTTAGCGCGAAGTGCGCGTCGGCGCTCTGCGGACGCCGCCGCACCATGTCTGTGGCCGCATCGTAGGCCCGCCCCAGCTCCCCGCGTTCCACCCGGTTTGTGATGAGCAGGCTCGCCGCCATCACCCGATTCGGATCGAGCGTTACCGCTCGCTCGTACGCCGAATTCGACCGCTGAAACATGGTCTCGCCGCCTCCGCCGTACAACGAGTCGAAGTAATACCTCTGCCCTAAAGCTTCCCACGCCGGCGCATAGCTGGGATCGATCCCCACCGCCCACTCCAGCATCTTGATCGCTTCCTTGTTCGGCCCGGGATCGTGCGGCACCGCTACACTGCGCAAATAGAAGTCATACGCCTGCTGGTTCTTCGGTCGCGACGCCGTCGACTCCACTGAACCGGCCACGCCTCCCAGAATCGGCAGCAACCCGTGCTGCACCTGCGCCGTCAGTTGCTCCTGCAGTCCAATCAGATCCTCGGCCTTCGCCGTGGCCGTCCCCTGCCACAGCAGCCGATTGGTCGGCACGTCGATCGCCTCCAGCGTCACCGTCAACTGATCTCCCTGCTTGATGAAGTGTCCTTGCAGCAGCCGCCCCACTCGCAGTTCCTGCCCTACCTTTCTCGGATCCAGATCCAGCGCCACATACTTGCGCGTGACCGACGAAGGCCGCACCTCCAGCGAGCGGGAATAGGTCAACACGCTCGACAGCTCATCGGCCAGGGCGAATCGCAGATAGTCGATGTTGAAATCCCCATTCAGGTTCTGCAACGGCAGCACGGCAATCGCGTTGCGCTGCTCCGCGTTCGCCACTTGCCGGTGCTTGTACCACCAGGCTCCCACCGACGCCAGCACCGCCACCAGCAGCCCCGCCATCCCCAGAAGTAAATACGTCTGCAACCGCGAACCTCTGCCAAACGTTCTCGACGCCGCCCGCAGTATCGCCGTGTTACTTGCCGGCTTGATCGTTCCCGACTCGGCCTCACGCTTCAGCAGCGACAGATCCGACCGCATCTCCGCCGCGCTCTGGTAGCGGTGCCTGCGGTCCTTCTCCATCGCCTTGCCGATGATCCCTTCCAGCTCGATCGGAATCCTCGGATTCAAGTCCCGCGGCGGGATCGGCTTCTGATGCAGCACCGCATTCAGCGTGACCAGCGAGTTATTCCCCGTGAACGGCTTCATCCCCGTGGCCATCTCATACAGCACCACGCCGAACGAAAACAGGTCGCTGCGGGCGTCAATGGTCTCGCTGCGGGCCTGCTCCGGCGACATATAAACCGCCGTCCCCGGGATCACCCCCACCGCCGTCAGCGATTGGTCCGCGCCTCCGTCGTCTTCCTCCCCAAGCTGTACGAGTTTCGCCAGCCCGAAGTCGAGCACCTTCACCTGCCCGCTCGGGGTCAGAAAAATGTTGGCCGGCTTGATGTCGCGGTGCACGATCCCCTTGGTGTGCGACGCCACCAGCGCGTCCGCCACCTGCACCCCCACGTCGAGTACTTCCTCCACCACCATCGCGTGTCCGGAGATGTGCTGCTTCAGGCTCTCCCCCTCGAGCTTCTCCATCACAATAAAGGGATGCCCGTTGTTGTCTTCAATGCCGTGGATGGTGCAGATATTAGGATGGTTAAGCTGCGACGCCGCACGCGCCTCGCGGGTAAACCGCTCCAGCGATTTGGGGTCGCCGGCCAGATTCTCTGGAATAAACTTCAGGGCGACATGCCGCCCCAGCTTGAGGTCCTCGCCCTCATAGACAACGCCCATACCACCGCCCCCAAGTTTGCCCAGGATACGGTAATGGGATACCTGCTGGCCGATCATGAGAGCGCGCGACCTTGCTCGGCGGTAATGTTAGGCCCCCCGCCGAATCCGGTCAACTCCCTTATTTCCCGCGGCCTACAGGGTGCCGTAGGCACTCCTGAAAGCATGCCCTGAGCGAAGCCGAAGGGTAGCCCGGCGTTTCAACGCCGGGTAAGCCGAGGGTGTGGGACGGCGTCCCGTAGGGACGCCTGAAACGCCACCGCGACAGCCGCTCGGTAACGCCCCCGACGCCCCCAGCATACCCGTCGCTAGATTTCCGCTTTGGAACCCGCACTCTCGATTCCCACTCTTGCCCTCACCTACGTCCTTCCGGTCAGACGCCCGCTCACCCAACCGCGGTTTACGCGAATATGATGAGATCAGGACGAAACTGCCGGTGATTCGCCCAGTAGGAGGCATCCGTTCATGAACGCCGCTGTAAAAACTCCCAACCCCTGGCCCACTCCTCCGCCCGACCAGCACGAGGCCATCCGCCGCCGCGCCGAAGAAATCTACATCCGCAACGGAAGAATCCCCGGTCGCGACCAGGAAAACTGGGCGCAAGCCGAACAAGAAATCCTGCGCGAATCCGCCGAACCCCCAACTCGCAAGGCGATCATAGTCAAGGCAAACGGCGCGCAGTACGTTGGTGAGTACAACCCTGCATCCTCCGACGGCTACCTCCCCGGCGAGTTCGGCCCCGGCGCCACAGTCCCCGTCCGCTTCCTCGGCGATAAGATGTTCGTCCAACGCCCCAACGGCAAGATACTCGAGACCACCATCGTCAAAAAGACCGGCTGAGGATTCCGACCTCCCGATTCGTATCGAGTGCCCTTCAGGCCTGGCCCACTTGATATTATTGCGAAGATGCTGAACCTGCTGGTTCCGACCCAAAGGCGACGGGGCACGCAGAGTTTTGCCTCGACCCTCCGGCACCTGGGGCCCCTGGGCCTTTTCTTCCTCGCGATTCTCGACAGTTCTCCTCTTCCAACTTTTGGTGGCACCGACATCCTCACTGCCGTTTTGTCTGCCACTCACCACAACCCGTGGTATGAGTATGCCGCTCCAGCAACCGCCGGATCGGTTATTGGGGCATACCTCACTTTCCGAGTTGCGCGCAAGGCCGGATCGGCTTACCTGGATAGCAAATTCAAGAAAAGCAAACTGTCGAAGTTCCTGAAGCTGTTTAAGAAGTGGGGCACCGGAACTCTGGTCGCCTCCACGGCCATTCCCATTCCAACCCCGACCAGTATGTTTTTCGCGGCCGCGGGCGCCTCCAATTACTCAACCAGGAAGTTTCTCGCAATCGTCACAATTTCCCGTGCAGTCCGCTATTCCGCCATCGCCTTCATTGCCGACCATTACGGCCGTCACTTCATCCGCGTGCTTCGCCATCCCACGCAATATTGGGGCTGGTTGTTGCTGTTTGCTGTAATGATGATTGGCTTGATCGCCGGCGGGATTCTGATCAACCGGCGATTGGAGACGGCGTCAGCGTAGGCAGCGAGATGGCGAAATACCGGCGCCACAGGAAGCCGTTTCCTGGGCAACGCCGCGAGCGGCGCGAATGGGTGTACAATCGCTGCCGATTAGCAAGGAATTCCGCAAACACCGCCACTACGCAGGGAAGAGGGGGAGGACGAAAATGAATACGAAAAGCAGATTTATCGTCGGAGTGCTCACTGCTCTCGCCATGATGCTGCTGACCTACGCTTTGCCCAGGGGAAACGCGATGCGCGATGCCGCCGTGGTGCAATTCCCTCTCACCGTCGGAGTATGGGCCATCTTCGTGCTGCTCTTCGTGAGGCTGAAATAGCCGTCCCCCGTGCATTCGGAGCGTGCTTCCACCAGTGTGGCAGGGTGCCCCATGTCTCGCGTCTTTTGCGAGACGTGGGGCTTTTCGCCCGGCCACCTGGGGATTCGAGAATGTCACGACATCAGTCGTGCCGCAAAACGCCCATGATACCCGTCACTCCAAATACAACCCCGCCGACGCCCCCACCCACTCCATATTCTTGTTGTGATCCACGCCCATCATCAGCCCCCGCCCCATGCGAATGATCGTCAGCACTGGCGTCAACTCCTCCAGCCACACATACATCACCCGCACCTCCGCCTTGGTCCCGCCCAACGGAGTCTCGATCACCGGCTCGAAGTGCAGCCGCTCCTGCAAAATGTAATAAGGACGCTTCTCCGCCGGAATCGCCGCAATATCTTCTTTCTTCGGAGCAATCACCACTCCCAGCCCCGCAAACGAATACAGCGGCTTCAGCGCATAATTCTCCAGATCCGGAGGAATCTCCTCCAGTCGGTCCAGAAACCATGTCTTCGGCAC
>JADGNP010000464.1 GCA_017883425.1 Candidatus Sulfotelmatobacter sp.
CGCCCGTCCCGTCGGGCGGGGCGCCCGGCGCTCCACCAGCAAGCTTGGATTGACAGCAACGAACATGAGTCCCTACCTCATCACCGCCGCCGTGAGCTACTTACTGGGGTCCATCCCGTTTGGCTACCTGCTGGTACGGATTTTCAAGGGCGAGGATGTACGCACGAGCGGCAGCGGCAACATTGGCGCGACGAACGTGGCCCGCAAGTCGCCTGCACTTGGGGCTGCGACTCTGCTTCTCGACGCCGCCAAAGGCCTGGCTGCGGTTCTAGTGGCGCGGGTGCTGTTCAGCGGATCGCATCAGCACCTCATCATGACCACGGCGGCGTTGTTCGCCGTGCTCGGCCATCTGTTCCCCGTATGGCTCAAATTCCGCGGCGGCAAGGGCGTCGCCACCACCCTCGGATCATTTATCTTGCTCACCCCGAAATCCATTTTGTGCCTCGTGGTCCTGTTCTTGATGATTGCCGTCGCCTTCCGCTACGTCTCGCTTGGCTCGGTCGCTGTGGCAGCAGCTTTTCCGCTGCTGGCGTGGGCCCTCCACGAATACGTGGACTCGCGGCAACTGATTTTTATCGCCCTGGTTTCCGCGCTCGTCATCTGGAAGCATCGCCAAAACATCGGCCGTCTCGCCACCGGAACGGAATCAAAGTTAGGAAAAACGTCAGGAACAGAGTCAGATAAGAAGTCAGAAACGTTAGGAGCAACCCGCAGATGAGCCGCATTGCCGTCATCGGCGCAGGCGCTTGGGGCACCGCACTGGCAATCGTCCTCGGACGTAAGGGGACGCACCATGGCCCGCACCATGTCCGGCTCTGGGCTAACGAACTGGAAGTTTGCGAGAGCATCGCAAGAAATCGAATCAACGAACACTTCCTGCCGGGATTCATCCTGCCAGAATCGATTGAAGCGACCAGCGATCTGAGCGCCGCCGTCGACGCCGCGGAGATCGTCGTCAGCGTCATGCCCTCACAGCATTGTCGAGCTCTATTCGAACGCATGGCGCCGGCGCTTCGCCCGGAGATACTTTTTGTTAGTTGCACCAAAGGACTCGAAAACGGCACTCTACTGCGGATGACGGAAGTGATTGGCGATGTCTTGCGAAGCCGCAAGTTCACCGCTCGCATGGCAGCGCTCAGTGGCCCGTCTTTTGCCAAAGAGGTAGCGCGCGGCGATCCAACGGCTGTCACTGTGGCATCGGTCGACGGCGAAGTGACGCGCGCCGTGCAGCAAGCGTTCAACGATTCCCGTTTTCGCGTCTACACCAACGACGACGTGATCGGCGTGGAGTTAGGCGGCGCGCTGAAGAACATCATCGCCATCGCCGCCGGCGTCTGCGATGGCCTCGGCCTCGGCCACAACTCCGTAGCGGCGCTGATCACGCGAGGTCTCGCCGAAGTCGCGCGCCTGGTCGTGGCCTGCGGCGGCCGCCTCGATACCATGGCCGGACTCGCTGGACTGGGCGATCTGGTTCTAACCTGCACCGGAGATCTCTCCCGCAACCGCAGCGTCGGCGTTGAACTGGGCAAAGGCCGCAAACTTCCCGACATCATCGCCGGCATGCGCGGAGCAGTCGCCGAAGGGGTTTTCACCACGAAAGCCGCGGTTGGTTTAGCCCGCAAGAAGAACGTCGAGATGCCGATCACCGAACAGATGTTCGCCATCCTCGAAAACGGCAAGTCGCCGCATCAGGCCATCGAAGACCTGATGACGCGCGCGGCAAGATCCGAAATCTAAGTGTGGCGCGGACATTCCGGTCCGCGCAGTCTTAATCCCGGCGGAAACTCGGCTTCCGCTCCGCTCTGATCCATGCTCCCGAATCAGCCCAGCCGGTTCAGACCGTCCACGTAGGCTTTTGCGCTGGCCTCGATGATGTCGGTGGAAGCGCCGCGACCCATGACGCGGCGTTTGCCGATCTCCAGGTGTACGGTGACCTCTCCCATGGCTTCGGTGCCTTCGGTTACGGCTCGAATGTCATAGCGCAAGAGTTTCGCGTGGGTGGCGGTGAGTTCCGCAATCGCCTTGTACACGGCATCGACCGGTCCGTCGCCAATCGAAGCTCCTTCCTTCGTCTTCCCGTTCACCAGCAAACGCACGGTCGCGGTCGGAATCGCCGTCGTGCCGCTGTAACTGTGCAGGTACTCCAGCTTCAGGTTCTGCTGCACCGGAGGCAATGCATCGTGAACCAGTGCGACCAGGTCTTCGTCGAGCACTTCCTGTTTCTTATCCGCCACGACCAGGAAGCGTTGGTACAAGGTGTCAAGCTCCTGCCGGGAAAGTTCGTAGCCGAGTTTCTCCAGCCGTGAGCGAAGCCCGGCCCGGCCGGTGCGCGCCGTCAGGACAACCCGGCTCCCGGTAAATCCAACGTCTGCGGGACGCATGATTTCGTAGGTCTGCCGGTCTTTCAGGAATCCGTCCACGTGGATGCCGGAACTATGCGCGAACGCATTCAAGCCGACGACGGCTTTATTGGCTGGGACCGGCATTCCGAGCATGTCGGCGACCATGCGGCTGGTGCGGACGAACTCGCGCGGGTCGACTCCGGTGCTCACTCCGTAGTAGTCGGCGCGGGTGCGGATGCCCATGACGATTTCTTCCAGCGCGGCGTTGCCGGCCCTTTCGCCGATTCCGTTGATCGTCCCCTCCACCTGGCGCGCACCATTGCGAATGCCTGCCAGGGAGTTGGCCACGGCAAGACCAAGGTCGTCGTGGCAGTGGACGCTGATGGTTGCGCGCGCAATGTTCGGAACGTTGTCGCGAATGCCGCGAATCAGTTCACCGTACTGCTCGGGAACTGTGTAGCCCGTGGTGTCGGGAATGTTGACGACCGTTGCGCCCGCATCGATGACGGCCTCCAACATCTCGAAAAGGTACAACGGCGCGGCGCGGCCGGCATCTTCGGCGTAGAACTGAACGTCGCCAACGCAGTTGCGCGCACGCTTTACGGCATCCACGGCCAGGGCCACCAGCTTTGCCTTCTTACCTGCGAGCGTCTTGCCATACCGCTCGTCGCGGAACTTGCCCATGATGTGAATGTCGGAAACGCCGATGCCGGTGTGAATGCGCGGGCGCGCGGCCTTGGCGAGCGCCTTGCCGCAGGACTCGATGTCGGCGGCAACCGCGCGAGACAGGGCGCAAATCGTAGGCCCCTCGATCTCCTGCGCGATCTTCTGCACGGCATCAAAGTCTTCCGGAGACGACGCCGGGAAGCCAGCCTCGATAATATCCACCTTCAGCCGGGCGAGCTGGCGCGCAAGCCTTATCTTGTCACGGCTCCCCATGCGGGTTCCCGCTGCCTGTTCGCCATCTCGTAGAGTGGTATCAAACACCGCGATCTTTGACGTAGCCTTCATTCCCGCATCCTCAATGAATGTTTTGGACTTGTTATCGGAGCAGAACCGCCGAACCGCTCCAGCATACCGCAAAAGGGCTTTCGGAAATAAACACAACCAGGAGAATGCTGTGACATTTCCAGAACCCACGTCGGTTGTGCGGTTGCGCCGAGAGTATGGTGATGTCAACCAGCGGCTGGAAGACGGCAACGACTCAGCGGCTACGCCGGGCTCAGCGGTGAAGTTTTTCGACGAGAAGGTCGGGACTTAGGCGCTCCGCCGAGTCATCAGGTGCGCGAGGTTCACGAGCGGCGAAGACGATGAGGGCGGCATCGTCGGCTTTCACCTAAGATTCTAGGGCCCTCGGCGGCCTTCGATCTGTGACGCAGGACACGTTGGTGTTCAGCCGACGAGCGCTTCGGAAAGCACCTCCGCGTTGTTGATTCTGGAATGCGCTGGGCATGGAATCTCTTCCGGCCCTGTGAACTCCAGATGGCGCTTCTGCGCGTAAATCCAGAGGTGCCAGCCCCAGCGCGAAGCAAGCCAATCCTCGATCGAGTGGGGAAGCAGCTTTCCGACGCCCGGGAGCCAGTTGGGATTCCAGAACATGACTTCTGTCTTGACATCCTTGAATTGCCCGAACATCCGTTGCGCCGATGCCTTTGAGAATGCTTGGGAAAGTGGGTTATCGGGACCGTCAGTATTCCGGTCGAGCATGTTCTGCATCTCGAGGTAAGAACCCGGGTCCTGGCGGATAAGTTCTGCATGCCGCCGCAGTTCTTCCTCTGGCTCCCGCCAGATCGCCCGAGCCAGATTGATGCCCAGCTCCGTTCTGAGCATGTGCGCGCGCAAGCGGCGGACCAGCCCCAGGTTCACGTAGTAATTGAACGAGTCGCGGTAGTAGAGCATGATCACGGCCCGCCCGCCCGGAGAGAGCACCCGGTGAACCTCACGGATGGTCCGGGGCGTATCTGGGGTGTGGTGAAGTACCCCGTGGGAATACACGAGGTCAAACGAACCGTCAGCGAAGGGCAAGTTCTCAGCGTCGCCCTGGACGAAACGTCCTTTCAGTTTTGCCAGTTGAAAACGCCTTTGCGTTATGCTCACTGCCGCGTTCGTCAAGTCAACCGCGGTGTAGTGGGCGCCGGCGCGCGCGAAGAGTTCGGCCTCGCTGCCACATCCGCAACCGATTTCGAGCACCCGCAGGCCTCTGGTTT
>JADGNP010000465.1 GCA_017883425.1 Candidatus Sulfotelmatobacter sp.
GGAAAGTGGTCAAAACAAGACATTCATTCGTCTGCTCTCTGAGTAGTGTGGTGTTGCGCATTGTACTCGCTCACACTAAAAGAGCATCAATGCGCTTCGGAACGATGAGACCTCGGATCTTCTCGCGCTCGGAAGCAAGGATGGAATCATGCTTGGAATAATTGCCGCGGTTCTGATCGTTCTTTGGCTGCTTGGATTTTTCGCATTCCACGCCACTACCGGTCTTATTCACATTGTCCTAGTTGTGGGACTCATATTACTCGTGCTGCATTTCGTGAGGGGCGGCACTTCGAGCGCATAGAGCGCCGCCCAGACCGCCGCCCAAGACCGCTTCCGATAACAGTTACTCTACGGTCCATAGAGGGAAGAACAGGCAGGGTCGCTTCTGAGGCCGAGCATTGTGGAAGAAAAAGAGACAGACCAGAAACTGACTCAACGGTCGGACCGAATCAGTGTCTAAGCCGCCGACCTCGTGAAACGGCTGCGCTATTGGCCAGGTCTAGGAAAACATTCAGCCAGGATAGTCCGAGGCCAGCTATTCGCGTTTATCAGAATCCCTAGTCAGACATTCCTAAAAGGAGGAATAGAAATGAACGGACGGTCGTTTAAGTCACTGCGATTGCTTTTGCCTCTGGGTTCGCTGGTGTTTTGCGTATCCCTAATGGCCATTCCAACCCCACAGTCTCAGGATAACCAGCAGCCGGCGCCAGACAACACCAAAACAAACAAAGATCAGGCAGGCCCGACTGCGGATCAACAGAAGACGAATCCCTCAGACCAAGCCGTCACACAGAAGATTCGAAAAGCGATCCACGAGGATCAAAGTCTCTCCAGCTACGCGCACAACATCAAGGTCATCACACAGGATGGCAAAGTGACACTTCGTGGGCCAGTGCGGTCTGAAGAAGAGAAAAACAATTTGGAAGCCAAAGCTGTCAGCGTAGCAGGACAAGGAAACGTAACTAATCAACTCGACGTCACACCTTCGAAATGATTGAGCAGAAATCGAAACTAGCTTGAACTCAAAGGAGAATAGACATATGTCAAGTAAAAAAGTAGGCGTATTTGGAATCTTCTCAACTCGTATTGCTGTCGACAATGCAATGGATTCGCTCGTCCGAGCGGGCTTTCCGACTTCCGACATTTCGGTGCTCTTGCCGGAGAGTCTAGGCGCAACGAAGAACATGGGGACGGAAAAGGAAACGAAAGCGCCCGAAGGTACGGCAGTGGGCGTGACCGCAGGGGGCGTAATTGGTGGCACGCTAGGCCTCCTGGCAGGTGTTGGTCTTTTGGCGATCCCTGGCCTGGGACCGTTCATCGCCGCAGGGCCTATCATGGCAGGCCTAGCGGGATTGGGCGTTGGAGGGGCCGTTGGTGGAGTTACTGGCGCCTTGATTGGCATGGGTATTCCTGAATTCGAAGCCAAGAGATACGAAGGTCGCCTGCAGAAGGGCGAAATTCTGCTCTCTGTGCATTGCGACACGGCCGAGGAAATCAAGCGTGCGAAGGAAGTTCTCAAATCGGCGGGGGGAGAGGACGTTTCCTCCACGGGAGAATCTTCTGTCGATATCAAGAAGACAGATCGCGACTTGGCCGGTACCACTGCGCGTTGAACTCGCTAGTCCAAGAGGAGGAAGTCGGTTCGCGGCTTCCTCCTCTTCGTTGGTCTTGGGAAGCTTGGTCCGGGGAATCCAAACTGCATAGCTCTGACAAATGAGCGAGCGTCCGGTTCGATGTGGCCAGAGAGAGCCGCACTCTAAACAACGAACATGGCCACGCCCGCGGCGAACATTGCCACCGTGGCAATCGTTTTCTTAATCTTCCCGGCAATGCAGCGATGGATCGTCAAGTACCTTCTTCAGGCTGGGTCCCTCTAGCGCGCCGGACTCGATATCGATGTGCCAATCTTCTGTCAGGACCAGCGATTGATTCAAATCGTAATATGCGATGTGCAGCGCTGGGCCGTTCAATGAAAGGTTTGCGTACCCGTTGTAGCCAACATCAACTTTCTCGTCGCTGGGATAACGCCTGTTATCCCAAGCGAGCCATCTGCAATCCAGAATGTCCGGAGCCGCGCCTCGCTCGACGGGCATGCCGCCGTGGCCCACACATCGCCCGTAGGCCTCGATGCCGTCCTTGACGCGGAACTTCTCATAGATCGCCAGCTTGTGCTCGTGGCCCCAAAACCAAATAACCGGCCGATGAATCAGCTTCGCCAATTGCCTCGCCGGAATTTGATACCAACTCCCAAACGCGGAGTGCGGCCCGTGATGCGACAGCAGAATCAATCCGCGTTTGTCTCCGTCCGGATTCACGGAGGACTCCAGCCAGGCGAGCAGGGGCTCGGGAATAGTGCACCCCGGCTTGAACGACGTCGTCTTGCGAAGCCATTTGCTCCGCTGCAGCACTGGCACTTTCCCCCAGTCAAAACGAGTGGAATTGTAGCCGGTGTCCAGTCCAATGATGCGCCAGTGCCTATTTTCGAGGCAAAAGAAGCTCGCCCATTGTCCCGCACCCCATTCGCTGTTGCCGCGTTCTTTCAATCCCATCCTCGGCAGAACCATTTTCCAGTAGCCGTTCCCGTCAGCGTACATTTCGTGATTGCCATTGAGTGCGAAGCTGCCTTTCGCGCCCATCGGCCACTTTACCGGTGCATAGGGACTCGTTTTCTCCCCCAGGAAGTTTTCTCGCACCTCATTGTTGTCCCCTACGTAATACACATCTCCCAAGTGAATCGTGAAATCCGGCTCGGATTTTTCCATGGCTGCCGCAACTATTCTCGCTTCATCCGTCCCTGTGCCCCAATCGCCCGCTAGGCTGATCTTCACGCGGTCATCGATCGGATAAGTACCGGTTCCTTTTCCGTGCGTCGTGTAATCTCTGAACGCGTGCCTCTTACGAAACCAGTATTTCGCAACCCGCGGTATCCACTCGAAAAGCCTGTTGGGAAGGAAAGCTGAGATGGGATCATAGGTCGCGGTTGAATACCCCGCCCGCGCAGCGTGGAAATGAGCTGTAATTCTAGAATTTGCGAACCCTGTAAAGTTTCCGAGGTCCTTGCCGGAGCCTGTCTCGTCGGCCGTCCCGCGTCGGCGCTCGGCGCTCTTCTTGGATTTAACACGCATCTTGATGGCCCACAGCGAAGGTTATTGCAGTGTCTCTGAAATCCCCATTAGCCCGAAGTCAGTCCGGATGCTTAACCGGTCAGCTGGTTTGGTTAATCCGGTTACTATACATGCCAACGTGAGTTGGCAGTGACGGCAATCCGCATCCCCTCGCGGAAAGCCGGGCGAATGCAATCGTTGATGGGGAGCCTCGCAGACCAAGCATGGCGTCCGAGTGTGTGTTTTTCCCCGCATTTGTGCACAGCGGGAGGTCAGAACACTGGACGCGGGTGTCCGGCGAGCGTGCGGCTCCAGGGCAACGAGATTCGACGGTCTACACAACAAACATGGCTACGCCCGCGGCGAACATCGCCACCGTGGTGATCGCCACGACGATCCATCCCAAGCGGGAACTCGGTTGGCCCTGCATTAGTTTCTTGTCCGAAGCGACGACCAGGATTGCGACGAGAAGGAAGGGAGCCAACAATCCGTTGATGACGGCTGTCCAGTAGAGTGCCTTTACAGGGTTAATGCCTACGAAATCCAGTCCGACACCCACGCCGGTCGAGAGCAGAATGAGAGCGTAAAACGCGCGTGCCTGTTTCAATTTCTTGTCCAATCCTTGGCGCCACCCCAGCGTTTCCGCGAAGGCGTACGCCGCGGATCCCGCCAGCGTCGGGATGGCGAGAAACCCGACACCGACAATGCCGACGGTAAACAGGGTGGCAGCGAACTTGCCCGCAAGTGGCCGGAGGGCTTCGGCCGCCTGGCGAGTCGTCTCGATATGCGTCATGCCGTGGCGGTTCAGGGTAATCGCAGTCGTCAGGATGATAAAAAACATGACCATGTTTGAGAAAAACGCACCCACGCCCACATCAAAGTTCCTCAGTTCAAGTTCTTGGAGGGTTGCTCCTCTCCGTTGAGCAAGCGTACTCTGACCGGCCGACTTCTCCTCCTCAACCTCTTCACTCGCCTGCCAGAAAAATAAGTATGGACTGATCGTGGTGCCGAGAATCGCCACCAGCGTCGACCATTCATCTCTGGTGTGTGGCATCGAAGGTATGAAGGTCGCGCGAGCCACTCCGCCCCAGTCCGCTCCCACCACAAACGCGGTTATCGGGTAGGCGAGGAGCACCAGCACCAGCCACTTGAGCACATTCGCGATCTGGTGATAGTGGAGTCGGATCGTTGCCCAGGAAATCAGGAGCGCGAAACCCACTACAAACAGGTGCGAATTGATCCCCGACAGCATTTCCGCCGCATCCGCCATGCCAGCGAGGTCCGCTCCGATATTAATCGTGTTGGCCGCAAGCAGGGCCGTGACGACCCCGAGGAGCAACCAAGTTGGAAATCGCCGCTTGAAATTCGCAGCCAAGCCTTGTCCCGTCACCTTGCCGATGCGGGCACACATCATTTGAACCGCAGCCATCAGCGGCCACGTCAG
>JADGNP010000466.1 GCA_017883425.1 Candidatus Sulfotelmatobacter sp.
GCCATGCTCGATGCCCTCGCACACGAACTGAAGACCCCACTCGCAACCATCGTAATGGCTGCGGGAGGAATTCGCGAAGGAGGTCCGCTGCGCCGTGAACAACTGGAACTCGCGGAGACCGTAGAAGAGGAGGCCTCGCGACTGGGACAGTTGACAACCCGGCTGCTGCGCCTGGCTCGGCTGGACCGGGAAGAGATCAAGCCTCACATCGAACTGACTGATATCCGAAGCCCCGAAGGATCGAACAATTGGCAAAGGGCCACCGGGACTCACTTCTGGCCGCAGAGTCTCGGTTGATGCTGGATTGAACGCGTGCTATATTCTGGTTTGGTGCAAGGCACGAGGTTGTGGGTATCGTTCATAGGACTCAACTCGAAGTGGGCGGGCTCCGGCGTTGGATCGCGCTGAGCAGCATTCTGCTGGTACTCGTCTTTAACGGGCTGGAAGCGACTCACACCCATGCCACCACCTCCGGTAACTCCGACCGCTGCCTTATTTGCGTCTCGGTTCACAGTAGTACACCTGGAGTTGCGGTTCATCCCTTGCCCGTCTTGTCCGTTGTCGCAATTATTGCAGTTCAGCACCAGCCGCACAGAGAGCGAATATCTACAGAACCGACTCTCTTCATTAGACCTCCTCCTGCCATCTGAGAACGCCCTTCACTTGGGATCCAATTCCAGCGGTCAGTCCTGATAATGGCGCTTCGCGCAGTTGCTGTGGTGCCAAGGGCTTCCTACCACGGACCCAGTCCCCTGGATACGCGTTTTCGTAACAACCGAAGGACACAGTGCGCTTTCCGTGGTGAACGAGAGGAGTTCTTATGAGACGTTTCCAAATGTTATTTGGCTTTATGGTTGTACTGACTTGCGCTGCAACGGCCCAGCAGACAGCGAACGTGCCCGCGCCGGGCGTCAGCAGTGACGTTTCTGCGCTGGAGCAGAAGATTCGTGATCTGGAAGACCGAATGGTTATGCTGGAAGGCCAAGTACGCCAACTTAAGGCGCAAGGAGCAGCGGCGCCATCGGAAAACACCGCTTCCCCCGCTACGCCTTCTTCAGCGCCTGCTACCCAAGCGCAGGTCACAACTCCGCAAGAAGCGGTCCGCTCAACGGCTTCCGCCGGGGACAACGTCCGGCTGGGTGGAGCGGGCGGTGCTGCAGCCAAGGCGTTGAACCCTGATGTCAGCGTAATCGGAGACTTCATCGCCGGGGCGGGGCAGAACCCACTCAACCCCACACCCTCATTCCAAATGCATGAATCAGAAGTCGGGCTGCAAGCAATCGTTGACCCCTACGCGCGCGCTGATTTCTTTATTTCCTTCGGCGAAACCGGGGTCAACGTGGAAGAAGGCTTCATCACCTTCACCGCTTTGCCGTCGGGATTTGTTGCCAAGGCCGGCAAGATGCGCGCCGCTTTTGGTAAGGTGAACACGCTTCACAATCACGTGTTGCCCTGGGTAGATCGTCCGCTGGTATCTCAAAACCTGGTGGGTGGCGAAGACGGGATCGATGATGCCGGGTTTTCCGTCGAGCACATTATTCCGGCTCCCGGAAAGTGGTTTCTGGATTTCACTGGGCAAGCCTTCCGTGGCGACTCGGCTGACGTTTATACGTCATCTAATAAAAGTGACCTGAGTGTCGTAGGGCACTTGCGCGGCTACAGAGACCTGACGGACAACAGCAATCTGGATCTTGGGGTTTCATACTCGCGCGGGCACAACCTGTTTGGCAGCGACTTCATCACCAACCTTTACGGCATCGACGCGACCTACCATTGGAAGCCATTGCGGCGTTCTATTTACAAATCGTTTATCGCACGTAGCGAGTTCATTTGGCGCCAGCAGCACCAGCCATCGCTGCTCGCATGCCAGACCATTACCTGTCCGGTTAACACTGCAGCCGGATTCCAGCGAGCTTTCGGCTTCTATGCCTCCGGTGACTTCCAGTTTGCCCGCCGTTGGTTCGTGGGAGGCCGGGTTGATCAATCTGATCGCGCATTTGACTCCCACTTGACTGACAAGGGAGGGTCGTTCGTGTTGACCTATTGGCCGAGCGAGTTTGCGCAAATTCGCGGCCAATACAGGTTTACGCGTTATGCAGACAGGTTTGACGCTCATGAAGCGTTTATACAGCTTCAGTTCGCTCTCGGAGCGCATGGTGCGCACCCGTTTTAGGTTGACCTGAAGCGGGCGTAGCGCCGGGCTGACGAGAGGTTTGTGTATTTTATGAGGGAGACACTCATGATATTGCCGTCGAAACCATTCTTTTTTGCTCTGGCTACTTGCCTGTGCGTCGCATTAGTCACTCCTCCAAGGGCAACAGCTAAGAACTTAAGAGTCATTACCACGCTTACGGATCTTGCGGCGCTGACCCATGAGGTCGGAGGGGATAAGGTAGATGTTGAGGCGCTGGCCAAGGGCTATCAAGACCCGCACTTCGTCGATCCCAAGCCAAGTTTCCTGCTGAAGCTACGCCATGCCGATCTTCTGATTTCCGTGGGATTGGAGCTGGAGATTGGCTGGCTCCCGCCGCTGATCACTCAGAGCGGTAACGGGAATATCCAGCCGGCTTCACCGGGATTTTTGGACGCCTCACAGTTCGCCGAGATTCTAGAGATCCCGCAGGGCGCTGTTACCCGCGCGGAAGGCGACGTTCACCCTCTGGGCAACCCGCACTATTGGCTGGATCCCGATAACGCCCGCCGCATTGCCAAAGGTATTGCGACCAAGCTGGCTGATATGGATCCGGCCGACCGGGCCTACTTCCAACAGCGAGAGGCGGATTTTGAGAAACGCCTCGCAGAAGCAGACAAGAAATGGCAAGCGCAGATGGCGCCCTATCGCGGACGCAAGATCGTAACTTATCACCGGTCATGGCCGAACTTCGCCAAGCACTTCGGACTCGATGTGATCGGTTACATTGAACCGCGCCCGGGGATTCCGCCGACGCCTTCGCATACCATCGAGTTGGTCAACCTCATGAAACGCGAGAACACGAAGATCGAACTGATTGAGCCATACTTCGATGTGAAGACACCTGAGAGCATTGCCAGCATGACCGGAGGAAAAGTTGTCGTGATGATGCCCTCCGTCGGCGGCAAGCCGGAGATCACCGATTACTTCAAGCTGTTCGATTACGATATTGGAATCCTGACTCAAGCTTTTCAGCAGACACAGTAAAGGACACAGATGGAAATTGTTCAATTCCTCATTCTTCCATTTCTTGCCAGCCTGATTCTGACCGGCATTCATGCCTATCTGGGCGTGCATGTCGTCGAACGTGGCGTCATATTCGTCGATCTGGCCCTGGCGCAGATTGCGGCTCTGGGAGCCACCATGGCCATTCTGATTGGTATGGATCCCCATGGTGTTGGCGCCTATTGGATGAGCCTGGGCTTTACCTTCATCGGTGCGATGATCTTTACCCTGGTTCGCTCCCGCCAGAAACGTATTCCGCTTGAGGCCTTCATTGGCATCACCTATGCCGTGGCTTCAGCGGCAGCCATTCTGGCCATGAGCAAGGCCAGCGGAGAAACCGAACATCTCAAGGATATGCTCGTCGGAAACATCCTGGCTGTTTCACGACATGAGGTCATCAAGACGGCAATTCTGTACGGCTGTGTCGGGCTTTTCCACTTCATTTTCCGCAAGAAGTTTCTGGCGATTTCCATGAGCCACAATTCCTCCGAGCAGCCGGACTTGAACTTTAGACTATGGGACTTTCTCTTCTACGCATCATTTGGCTTTGTCGTGACGTCTTCGGTGGCCATTGCTGGCGTGTTGCTGGTGTTCTGCTACTTAATCGTGCCTTCCGTTGGGGCCATGCTCTTTGCCGACCGCATTGGGACTCGCCTGGCGATAGGCTGGACGATGGGGACGCTGGTGTCGGCCCTAGGTTGTTATTTTTCGGTTTACTTCGATTTGCCGACAGGAGCGACCATCGTTTGCACGTTCGGAGCAGTGTTGGTTTGCATGGCAATTGCCAAGGCCCTGTTTTTCAAAGCGCGGGAATCGGAGACCGAACCAACAGAGTTGGTGACCCGGTAGTTCTTCGGGAATAAGGTTGTTTTGGCAGTATGCAATCACCTAAATCCAATTCCGCACAGTCCACTTCAAGGGTGAACGGCGTGGGTGCGAAATCGCAATGCACGGATGCGTTGTTGGCGAAATAGTGCGCCGTGAAAGGCGCTGGACTTCAGCGGGTGCAAGTCCCGCCCGGGAACTGGTTCGCTCCACCCGGTAGCAATCGAAGCGGCAGCGGAGGCAACGAAGCTGTCGGAGCTTTCGGTGGAAAGGATCGCTTGGCGACTCCGCGAGCGTACAGGCCATAACGTGAGTGAACGCTGAGCAGGCCCCGAAAAAACAATTGCAGGAGCCGACCTGACTGTTACACAGGGAAGGCCGCAGTCGACGGAGAGAGACGAGCGAACAAGCTTCATCGAACCTGCCGGGGTAATGGCGATGGCATGTACGCATAGGAGACCAGACGCAACACGGGAAGCCCCAGCGGTGATCGCGGGTACGGATCAACCGGCAACTCG
>JADGNP010000005.1 GCA_017883425.1 Candidatus Sulfotelmatobacter sp.
ATGTTCACAGGCAGATGTTCGTCTGACTTGGACAGGCGGACGAAGCCGTCGATTTCGTCGCTCACGTAGCAGAAGCTGCGCGTCTGATTGCCGTCGCCATAGACGGTGAGCGGTTCGCCGCGCAAGGCCTGCTTCATGAAATTGGGGACCACGCGGCCGTCATTGAGTTGCATGCGCGGGCCGTAGGTGTTGAAGATGCGGACGATGCGCGTGTCCACCTTGTAATAGCGGTGGTAGGCCATGGTCACGGCCTCGGTGAAGCGCTTGGCTTCGTCGTAGACGGAACGCGGGCCGATGGGATTGACGTGGCCCCAGTAGGTTTCCTTCTGGGGATGCTCCAGCGGGTCGCCGTAACACTCGGAAGTGGAGGAAACGAAATACTTGGCGCCGTACTTGTGGGCGAGGTCGAGCGCGTGGAACGTGCCGAGGGAGCCGACCTTGAGCGTGGGGATGCCGTGAAGCGTGTAATCGACGGGACTGGCGGGGCTGGCAAAGTGGAACACGTAGTCGACTTGGCCCACGTCAAACGGCTCGCAAATATCCTTCTCGACGAACTCGAAGCGCGGCTCATGAATGAGGTGCGCGAAGTTGGCGCGACGGCCGGTGAGGAGATTGTCGACGACCACCACCCTCCAGCCTTCGGCGAGGAGGGCGTCGCAGAGATGGGAGCCCAGAAATCCTGCGCCACCGGTGACTACCGCGCGTTGTGGGGTCATGCTTTCTTGCCGTTCTTTAAGACCGCGGCGGGCAGGCCGTCGGGATGAGCGGCGGCGCGGCCAATGCTGTAGTAGGTGAAGCCCTGAGCGGCCATGACTTCGGGATCATACAGGTTGCGTCCGTCAATCACGATGGGGTACTTGAGTTCCTGGCGGAGGCGGTTGAGGTCGAGGTTGGCGAATTCCTCCCACTCGGTGAGGATGAGCAAGGCATCGGCGCCGTGGGCCGCTTCGTAAGCCGAGTTGGCGAACGTGATGCCGGAAGACATCACTTCCTGGGTGCGCTCCATGGCGGCGGGATCGTAGGCCGTAACCTTGCTGCCCTCTTGCAAGAGCGCCTGCACCAGAAATAGGGCGGGGGATTCGCGGATGTCATCGGTACCGCCCTTGAAAGCGAGGCCGAGCACGCCCAGGTTCTTGCCGCGCAGGGTCCAGAGCGCGCTGTGCACTTTCCGCAGAAAGCGCTGGCGCTGGTCTTCGTTGATGCGCATCACTTCATCGAGCAGGCGGAAGTCGTAGCCGCACTCGCGCGCCACGGCGCGAAATGCCATGACGTCCTTGGGGAAGCAGGACCCGCCGTAGCCGATGCCGGGGTTCAGGAACCTGGGGCCAATGCGGGAATCGGTTCCGACACCGTGGACCACCTGATTCACGTCGGCTCCCACGGACTCGCAGACCGAGGCCACGGCATTGATGAAAGAAATCTTCATGGCGAGGAAGGCGTTGGAGGCGTGCTTGATTAACTCGGCGCTCTTGGTGCTGGTCACGATGATGGGAGGAGGAATCGAAGCCCGGTCCGGTTGGGGGATGGCGTCGCTGCGTTTGTAGTAGCTGCCGTTGGTCAGGGGAGCGTAGACTTCGCGCAAAACGTCGGCGGAGCGATCGCTATCGCACCCGATCACGATGCGATCGGGAAACAGGAAGTCGGTGACGGCGGTGCCTTCGCGCAGAAATTCGGGATTGGAGGCAACGTCGAACAACTCGGGGTCGGTGCCGTTGCGCAGGATAATCTTGCGGACCCAGTCGCTGGTGTAGACGGGAACTGTGCTTTTCTCGACGACGACCTTGTAGCCGTCGATGCCGCCGGAGATTTCGCGGGCCACGGATTCCACGTAGGACAAATCGGCTTCTCCGCTCTCGGTGGGGGGCGTGCCGACGGCAACAAAGATTACCGAACTGAGGCGGGCAGCTTCCTTCAGGTCGTCGGAAAAAGTGAGACGCTGAGCGCGGTGGCGGCTCAGAAGTTCGGGCAGAAATTTCTCGTGAATGGGTACCTGGCCATTGCGCAGCGCCGCCAGTTTCTGTTGATCATTGTCCACCAGGATGACGTCATGTCCGAGGTCGGCGAAGCAAGCGCCCGCCACCAGCCCTACGTATCCGGAACCGACAACCGCAATCCGCATCTGCTTATCCCTCAAGAGGATCGAACCATAGTACCGGGTGACGCGAGTACGCGCTGAATTTCGATGCCCCTCTGATCTTACAAATTCTAATGTGTACTTTGGGGTCCTGGGTTGGAAAACTTGAAGCGGGCCGTTAGAAGTCGCAAAACGGGAATCATTCGCGTCGCTTGGTCACGGGCATCTCGGTAGCGCAACTTTGTGCGAGGCTGCAGGGCGGTTTGCAGGCAGTGCGGCCGTGGTTGCGTTTGATGTTGACATCCTCATGGATTCGCGCAAAACTCCGCATAATGACGGAAGGCCAGCGTTTGTGACTGTCTGGTCCCAGTATGACTCACCGCCCCATGCCGCAGCCGGAATCGTACGGAACACCACCACCCTGGGATAAGAAATCCTCCGGCGAGACGGGCGATCCGACCTCCGCGCAACATCCCAGCGAGGTGACGCAAGTGGCCAGAACACTCGCGGCCCATGGCGGGGGGGAGGCATCGTTCGACCTGGCCCTGGACCTGGTGCTGAACGAAGTGGTCGAACAAGCCCGGTTGGCGACCGGAGCGACGGGAGCAGCCATTGCCTTGGGGAGAGCGGGCGAGATGGTGTGTCGCGCCACGACGGGCGGGAATGCTCCCGACCTGGGGGTTCGGCTCGAGACGACATCGGGGCTTTCGGGAGCGTGCCTGCAAACGGGAACGATGCAACAATGTGGCGACACGGAGACAGACCCGCGGGTGAATGCCGAGGCCTGCCGGCGCCTGAGTGTGAGATCAATTCTGGTACTGCCGCTGGGTGAAGGGAAGGATCCATTTGGAATATTGGAGGTTTTTTCTTCCCGGCCCAATGCGTTCGGGGATCGGGATGTAAACACTCTGCAGGTTTTGGCGCGCCGCGTGGAGGAGAACAAGAGGGGAGCGGAGGTCGCGGCAGTCCTGCCAAGTGTGGACGACAAGTGGCATGCGCCCTCCAACCAACAGGGACCTGCACTCGACTATGAACAACTCTGGCAGCGCGATGCAAAGAGCCCTGTCGAGCAGGGATCGCCGAGACGAAGCGAAGTTTGGACACCCATTCTGGGCGTTCTTGTAATCGTGGTGGCAGTGTTGTTGGGACTGGCGGTGGGATGGCGGGCAGCCACCGGCCGGGGAGTGCGAGGAGGGGCGCAGGCGCGGGCAGGTGCTTCGTCCCCTACAAAAGCGAATCGTAAGACGGATTCTGGCGGAGAGCAAACCACGACTCCGGCGCGCGCCGCAGATGTGGCGCGGTCCGCAAGAAGTGGTTCCGTGTCCCAGCCGAGAACGTCCAGCGCCGGGACCTCAGTCGAGCCGCCGAGTGGCGGACTGCTGGTTACTCAAAATGGCAAGGTGATCTACCGTTTGCCGCCTGCAGAGCAGCGGGCCGCCACGGAGACGAGCGCGTCACCTGAAGGATCAGAAGTTTCCGCGACGCGACTGATCCATCGCGTGGAACCGCAGTATCCACCGGAAGCGAGAACGCAGCATATTCAGGGTTTGGTGGCCTTGGATGTTCAAATCGGGGGAGACGGAGTGGTCCACGACATAGCGGTTGTCGAAGGAGAGCCTGTGCTGGCTGAAGCGGCCGTCCAGGCCGTAAGGCAGTGGAGGTATCGGCCTTACTCCGTGAACGGCCGGCCAGTCGAGATGCAAACGCGAATCACGATCCGGTTCACCCTTCCACCGACTTAGAAATGCGCCTCGTCGTGCGCAGGTCTCTCGCACGGTCCACGCAAGATCGCTGCTTCCGCGAAATCTCACAACGAATTCAGGAAAGCCAGCAAGTTGGCGGAGTCCGTGCTGCTCAAACCCTTGTAGGTGTTAATCACGATGGTCGCTTCTCCGCCATGCTTGCGGATGGCGCTGTCGATCGTTGTCGCCCGATTGTCATGCGTCAATCCGCCAGCCTTGCTGAGCACGTTGGACAATCCCCACAGCGGCGCGGTCCGCCACATGGTCAGAGTAGCCTGGCCGGTTTGGTTAGGTTGAAACGGAAGGCCCCCGGAATCGTTCGCGCCCATATCGTGGAGCAGGAAATCGGAGTAAGGGTTGAAGGTGACATTGCTGAGGGAAGGGATTATCTCCGTCAGGCCGCCCGACGTTGTTCTGAGTTTGACGCTTTGCCGGGTGGTGAAACTCTCGATGTGGCAAACGTTGCAGCCGATGTCTTCAAACACTTGCTGGCCCGCCAGGGTTTGCGAGGTCGGAGGCTGGGGAGGAATGGGAGCCAATAAGGCAGTGAATTGAGTGATCTTGATCATGTTCGCTTGATTCACGTCCTGGGGAGTGTTCGTGTCGGATTGACAGAGCATGGGATAAGGCTGGCCCTGCGGCAAATGCTCGTTCGGGTTAAACGCACTGGCTACACCGAAAGGTCCGGCACCGGTCGTGATGCCCAATTCGTTGAATTCGGCGTCCGAATTAAATTGGAAGAGCGAGACGGCGCTGGACTTCTGGCCAAACTTTCCGGGACGAATGACCCCGTTCTCGTCCGGGACCATATTGGCGATGCCGGTAATGCCGAAGGGTTTCGAGATGGCGACGTTGGCGAGGATGGCCGAGTCGGGAATATTGTCAATCAAGCCCAAGCCAAACAATTGTGGCGATCGAACCACGCTCACGACGGTGGCGTCGGCGGGCACGACTTCATGGGGCAGGTTCTGCGCAGTACCTCCGCCTGACGGAGCTAAGCCCGAAGTAGGAGCGGTGTAGGTGAAGGATGTTCTCGAAGGCGTGCTGAGGATGGGGAAAGTGCCGTTATATCCGGGAATGGGGACGCCGATGACCTGCGCGTTTTGTCCTACTTCAAATCCGCTCGCCTGGGTCGTGGTGATAGTTACAGTCGTGCCCGACTCGGTAGCGCCATTGGAGGCAACGGTCATGATATTGCAGTTCGGCAGCGTTCCGAACGCTGAATTGGAAATTTTGTGAAGCACCGGCCCGCCTTCATTCTCCGGAAAGGTTCCATTCCCGTCGAGGTAGTTGAAGGTTCCATCGGAATTCCACTTGCCGTAACGAGTCCCTGTGTTAATGCTGGTGTCTCCAGCCGTTCCGGTAAGGACGTCGGTGCCGGTTCCGTGGCAAGTGAAGCAGCCGGTTTTGGTGGAGACCGGTCCCAGGCCGCGAAACGGATCCCACTTGATGACGAATGTGGCGTAACCGAAATTGAATAAGTTCGTAGCGGTGGTTGATAGACCCGCGAGCGGACCGCCAAACTGGCCCACAGTGGGCGGCGGAGGAGGAGGTGGAGAACAGTGCGCGCAAGTGGCTGCGACTTTTTGCACGAAGCGCGATGGAATCGCGGGAACGCACAGAACTACCAAGACAAAAGTTGCAAGTGATACAAGACGACGAGCGTTCATTTGGGGGCTCCTAGTGCCAAGCTCTTGGGTAGTCAGAGATCTCCGCGCAGGGGTGGCGGAGAAGACGAATGATGGCCCATAGGTCCAAAAGGGCCACCACCTTCTTGAGATGTAGTGGATCCCTATGAGAAAGCAGCTTGAGCTTGGAACGATGAGTCTGTCAAGATGAACGTTCCTGCATACATCATGGAGCGCCCGCACTCGAGTGGGCCTGGTTTGTCATTGCCCGAGATGCTGGAAGGCGGGACTAGGGTCTTTCTTCTCCATTGAAAACAAGCCATTTGGCCTCATAGAAGTCTTTCTTCACCAACACTTTCTTCCCATTGCAAGAACTTGCAGGACTCGATAGATTATCCCTACTGGATGTTCGATTGGCGCCGATGTTTGGCGATTTCACCAGTAGTACTGACCCCCCCCTTTAATGAAGCAGCAAGCGACGGGTTCTCGCTTGTCCAGGATCAAACCAAAAGCAAAGGCGCCTTCGCGGGACTTTTGTCAAAGCCACGAATGTGACTGAGAGGGCGGAGCCATGAACGGAGATGTGCGAGTGGCGGAAATCGAAGTGCCAGCCGAATGCAGTGGGGTGCTTGACCAGACGCGCTGGTACGCAGTTCGAACCCGCTCCCGCCATGAGAAGTTGGTGGCCCGGCAGTTGGAGAGTCAAGGCATCCGAGCCTTCCTTCCCGTGGTCACCAAAATCAGTAAATGGAGCGATCGCCGCAAGGAAGTCGAATTGCCGTTGTTCTCCGGGTATGCGTTTGTGCGGCTGGACCATGCGTCCAGCGATCGGGTTCGGGTTCTGCAGACGCAGGGTGTGGTCAATTTCGTGGGAGTGCAAGGTGCTGGAATCCCCATCCCCGACCAGGAGATCGAGAACATCAACACTCTCCTTGCCAGCAAAGTCAGCTACCAGGAACGTCCCTATCTCCAGGTCGGCCAGCGGGTACGGGTTAGCGGCGGGGCGCTGGATGGGGTAGAAGGCATCCTGGCCGCAGAGAACAATGATCGCAGCCTGGTGATCTCGGTAGGGTTGATCCAGCGATCGATAAGCGTGCGAGTGACCGGCTATAACGTGGAACCGATTTAGTCTTCTTCACCTCTTCCAGGAAAAACGAAGTTCAAACTAAAGATCAAAGTAGTTGCGAGGTGCACTTTATGAGCGAAACACAATTGAAAGCCAGCAAGATCGAATCCCAGCAGGCGCCGGCGTCGGCGTCTCGAAACGACGGCGGTGCGGCTGACCAGTGGCAGACGAATCCGCCCACACTTCGTAGCCTTCGGGTAGAGGCTGAGATCTATGCCATCAGCCGAACCCTGGAACACACCGGTTGGAACCGGAGGCGGGCGGCGCAGTTGTTGTCCATCAGTTATCGCGGGATTCTGTACAAGATCCGCCAGCACAACCTGACCCCGCGTCCTCGCGGGCAACAGGAGCCGGTTGGCGAGATCCTGAAGGCAGATTCTCAAGGTTGAGCTGGCAGGGTTGGGCTGGGGTCGAACGGGATAGGGATGTGACCGTGTTGAATGGCCGTTCGTCCAGAAAAGGTATCTGCCAAACGAGATTCATCCCCAAGCGCCAGCGGGGTCAGTTCCAGCAAGTTGGAGGATTCGCAATGATGAAGAGTTTCGTGTCGCCAATACGAATGTTTGCAGTGCTTCTGGCCGTCTCCGCGGTTTGCGCGGCGCAGGGAGATAAGGCTCCAGTTCCAGCCGCAAGTCTGGTCTCAGCAACCAAGCCGTCTGCACCCAGTGCGGAGTTTCAGCAGCGCAGTCCGCGCTACCACATCGAAGCCGGCGATTCATTCGACCTGATGTTTGAGCTGAGTCCGGAATTTAACCAGACGGCGGTCGCGGTGCAGCCGGATGGTTTTGTGACCCTGCGGGGAGTTGGAGACCTGAAGGTCGCAGGCCAGACGGTGCCGGAGTTGACGCAGACTCTGCGCACGGCTTACTCGAAGATCCTGAATGATCCTCTGATCTCGGTGGTCCTGAAGGAATTCGAAAAGCCATACTTCGTGGCCGACGGACAGGTGGCCAAGCCCGGCAAGTACGACATGCATGGCCAGACCACGCTGACGCAGGCGATCGCGATTGCTGGAGGTTTTCAGGCGAGCGCAAAGCACTCCCAAGTTCTGCTGTTTCGCCGGGTGGACGATCAATGGACCGAGGCGAAGCTGATCAACGTGAAAAAGATGCAGAAAAACGGAAACCTGAGTGAGGATCCGTTTCTTCATCCCGGCGACATGCTCTTTGTACCAAAGAACACGATGTCGAAGATCGACCGTTTTATTCCGAACTTGAGCATGGGTACCTATCTTCCGCTGACCATTCCGTAAGGGCCCAGAAACGGCTCGTTTGGATACGTCCGGATTACGAAAGAACATACGGAGACCATATGAATGAAGCAATGAACAGCCAGGGGCACCGACCCTATTCGTTTACCGCGAGAGATGTGGTTGCGATCGGATTTCGCCACCAGAGAGTTCTGGTGTTGTGTTTCGTAGGGGTCGTGCTAGGCGTGAGCCTTTCCGCCTTGTTCCTGCCCACCAAGTACCGGGCTGAAACCAAGCTTCTGGTGAAGCGCGAACGGGTTGACGCCGTCATCTCGCCGGAGCAAAACGCGCCCATGACGTTTCACGACACGGTGAGCGAGGAAGAGATCAACTCCGAAGTGGAGCTGATTCAGAGTCAGGACGTTCTGCAAAAAGTGGTTGTGACTTGCGGTCTGGACAAGAAGAAGTTCCTGTCGAGCCTGCTGCATCCCGGACAGACTCCGCAAAACCGCACCGACAAAGCGGTGCTGGACTTGCGCTCCGACCTGCAGTTGGAAGTGATCAAGAAGACCAACGTCATCAGCATCGCGTACGAGTCACACGATCCGCGGTTGGCGCAGAAGGTGCTGGCCACACTGGATGACGCATATCTGCAGAAGCATCTGGACGTGCACCATCCCACGGGACAATTTCAGTTCTTTGACGAACAGGCGGAACAGTACAAGAAAGACATGATGGCCGCCGAGGTCCAGCTCAAGGGATTCGCCGGTCAGCAAGGTGGCGTGGCGCCGACCACGATGCGGGATATGACACTGCAGAAGCTGGCCGATTTCAACGGTTCTCTGGAAACCACCCGCGCATCGATCGCAGAGACGGAAAAGCGGATCACGGACCTGGAAGGCCAGGTTCATTCGACACCGACCCGAATGACCACGCAAATGAAGCAAGGAGATAACGCGCAGGTCCTGCAAAACCTCAAGGCGACCCTGCTGACGCTGGAAATGAAGCGCACTGAGTTGCTGACGAAGTACCAGCCCACCTACCCGCTGGTGCAGGAAGTGGACAAGCAACTGTCGGACACACGTCTTGCGCTGACGAAAGAGGAGACCTCTCCGGTCAAGGAAGAAACGACCGATCAGAATCCCACTTACGCATGGGTCAATTCGGAACTGGCTAAGGCCAAGGCTGACCTGAGCGGATTCCAGGCTCGCGCGACTGCTCTCACAGCCATCGTCAATGTATATATGGCGCAAGCGCGGCAGTTGGACCAGCAGGGAATTCTGCAAGGCGACTTGATGCGTACTCAGAAAGCCGATGAAGCGAACTATCTTCTGTACACGAAGAAGAAAGAGGAAGCGCGGATTGAGGATGCTTTGGACCGGACACGCCTGTTGAACGTGTCGGTCGCCCAAGGCCCGATGCTGCCGAGTTTGCCGACGCGGTCTCCGTGGGTATTCGCGTTGGTGGCCTGCCTGTTGGCGGGGGCGGTAAGTCTCGTAGTCGTATTCGCCATCGACTATGCGGACCAGTCGTTCCGAACGCCGTCGGAAGTGATGTCTGAACTGAGGATCCCGGTGCTGGCGGCGGTTCCGATCCACCGGACCAACGGTCTGCACCAGGGCAAGGGAAATGGGAATGGAAACGGGAACGGAAAGGGCCACGGCCGCGCGGACAACGTCAGTTACGACCAGACGGGCACGGACAGCCACATCATCCAGGAGCGAGGGTAAGACCGATGTTTCTAGACTTCTTCGGCCTTCGAGAGCAGCCTTTCGGTGTTACTCCGGACCCGCGATATCTCTATCTCGGCCCGGGGCATCGGGAAGCCTTGGCATCTCTTTATTACGGGATCGAGGCGAATCGGGGATTCCTTTCTTTGATTGCCCGGCCAGGAATGGGCAAGACCACGCTACTGTTTCACCTGCTGGCCAAGTTCGAGCACACGGCCCGCACGGCATTCCTTTTTCAAACCCAGTGCAGCTCGCGGGAGTTCATGAGGTTCCTGCTGGCTGAAATTGGCATCGAGAGCGAATCGCAGGATTTCGTCCGCATGCACGAGCAGTTCAATCGCTGCCTGGTGCAGGAAGCGCGAGCCGGAAAGCGGTTCATCGTAGTGATCGACGAAGCGCAAAACCTGGATGCGTCGGTATTGGAGACCGTACGGCTGCTCTCCGATTTCGAGACACCTCAGGCCAAGTTGCTGCAAATCATCCTAGTGGGGCAGCCGGGACTGGCTGACAAGCTGGCGACTCCTGCCCTGGTTCAGTTGCGGCAACGAATTACCTCGGTCAGCGGTTTGAGTCCGCTCACCCGCGAAGAGACCGGCCGCTTCATTGATCACCGCTTGCAAGTGGCTGGACATAAGGGCGCACGGTTGTTTTCGCCAGAGGCCCAGGAGTTGATCGCGCAAGTGAGTGAGGGCATCCCGCGGCAGATCAATAACTACTGTTTTCACACGCTTTCCCTGGCCTGCGCGATGGGGAAAAAGACAGTGGACGTCGCCATGGTCCGTGAAGTGACCCACGACCTGGATATCCACCGGTTTGTTTCCGAAGTCGGATCGTCCTCTCACCGGCACGCGGGCGGGAACGGACTGAACGGTTCGAATGGATCGAATGGTGATCCCTTTCATCCGGTTGAGGAGCTGGCTGGAGTGGCTAGAGAGTATTCCAGTCCAACTTCAATCGCAGATAGCGTCGCGAAAGACTACTTGAGTCCCGCGGAAGCTATCGAGCATATGCGGGATGTAGCACGGTTGTTGCATAACTGGCGTAACGGAACGGGCCGTCCCGACCGGCAGTCAGCCTAGCCGCCACGTAGCGGCGTCCGTAGGAATAGCAGGGCACAAGAAGACTAGAGGCATTACGGGACCTTATGAGCAGAAATTTTGAACTGATGCAAAACCTGGGCAAGGAACAGGAAATGTTCCATGCCTCCACGGAAGCGACCACCGTTGAAGAACCCACCGTCAACGCAGCGCAGCCGGTTGAGCTGCAGCCACTCCAGTTGAAGATGGAAGACGCGCAGCGGGACGAGATTTTCAAGCTGGTGCAGCGCGTATTCCTGATGCCGGGAGAGAAGTCCCGCGTGGTCGTGGTCTCGGGCATGGAGTCCGGCAACGGCTGCAGCTGGATTTGCGCCCGCATGGCGGAAGTCCTGGCCGCGCAAACCTCCGGGTCGGTGTGCGTGGTGGACGCGAATCTGCGCTCACCTGGCCTGCACCGGGAATTCGGAGTGTCCAATCACTACGGGCTTAGCGATGCACTGCAGGTCTCGGAGCCCATCCGCAGATTTGTTACCTCGCTCTCGCGTCCGAACCTGTGGCTGCTGAGTTGCGGCGCGGAAGTGGAGGGCATGCAGACCATGCTGGGCTCCGACCGCATGCGGGCACTGCTGCCGGAATTGCAGAGGGAGTTCGACTATGTGTTGATCGATGCGCCGTCCATGGGTTCGGGCGACGACAGCGTGATGCTGGGCCGCAGTGCCGAAGGCGTGATTCTGGTTCTCAGAGCCAATTCGTCACGACGCGAGACGGCGCGCAAAGCGGTCCGCAATCTCGAAAACGCCAACGTTCGTGTTCTGGGCGCCGTGCTCAATCACCGCACGTTCCCGGTTCCTGAAGCCATCTATCGGAAACTGTAGAGATGCCATGTTCGAAATCTTAAGAGAAGACATAAGCCGGGCGATGCGGGAGACCCGCAACGACCCAGACTGGCAGCCGACCTGGCGCGACAAGCTCGATGCGAGTCTTCGCCATTCGACCTGGCCGGTGATTGCCTACCGCTTCGGACACTGGAGCCTGGGTGTGCGGATCCCCGTGCTAGGCCAGTTGCTGCGGATTGCGGGACTGATCTTCCGCAAGTGGGTGGAACTGTTCACCAGCGTGCACATCAACGTGCATGCGAAGATCGGTCCGGGTTTTGTCATCCATTCGGTGTACGCGATTAACCTGGGAAAAACCACCATTGGCAAGAACTTCACAATCGCCACCGGCTGCTTGATTTCCCACGCGTGCCGGGGCATTGGCGACGATGTGTACTTCGGAGCCGGGGCAAAGTTGGTGGGAGACGCGAAAATTGGCAGCAACGTGGTGATCGCGGCCAACAGCCTGGTGCTCACGGATGTTCGCGACAACATGACGGTGATGGGAGTTCCAGCCCGCATCAAGTTGCCGGGTGGGCGTCCGCAACGTTTCGTCAAGAAGACGGCAGTGGCAACAGTTCCGGCGCCGGCTGCGGCGGCGACACCTGCGAAGCCCGCAGCCGAGCGGTCGCCCGCTTCTGTATCGGCATAACAAAGCTCAAGGGTACTTGGGCCAGATTGAAGACTAGGAGAAAGACGACCTTGGACTTTGCATGGAACGAAGAGCAGGCGGCATTTCGTAAGGAGGTCCTGCGATTCGCTCGCGAGGAACTCAAAGATGATGTCATCGCGCGCGACCATAATGAGGAATTCTCCCGGCCACTGTGGGAGAAATGCGCGAAGTTCGGAATTCAGGGCCTGCCGATCCCCGTGGAGTACGGTGGCGGCGGAGCCGATACGCTGACCACAGTTTGTGCGCTGGAAGCCCTAGGGTACGGATGCCACGATAACGGGCTGCTGTTCTCGATCAACGCGCACATGTGGAGTTCTGAAATTCCCATCTGGAATTTTGGCACCGAAGAGCAGAAGCGGAAGTATCTTCCAGGTCTGGTGAGTGGCGGGCTGGGCTTGCACGCCATGACCGAGCCGGGATCCGGTTCGGACGCGTACAGCCTGAAGACCAGAGCCGAACGCAAGGGAGATCGCTATGTACTGAACGGATCGAAGACGTTCAGCAGCAATGCTCCGAACGCGGACGTCACCATCGTTTTCGCCAACCTCGATCCCAGTCGGGGTCCAAACGGCGTCACGGCATTTCTGGTCGATAAAGGAACCCCTGGTTTCACCGTCGGCCGCAAACTCCACAAGATGGGATTGCGCACCTCGCCCATGGCGGAACTCGCGTTACAGGATTGCGAGATTCCGGTGGAGAACCTGTTAGGCAAGGAATTCGGCGGGCAGGCAGTATTCACGTCCTCGATGGAGTGGGAACGGATCTGCATCCTCGCCAGCCATCTCGGCGCCATGCAGCGCATCCTGGAAACCTGTGTGAAGTACGCCAGAGAGCGCAAGCAATTTGGGGAGCCGATCGGCAGGTTTCCGGCGATTGCCAATAAGATCGCCGACATGGATGTGCGCCTGGAGACCGGGCGGCTGGTGCTGTACAAGGCCGCATGGATGAAGAGCCAGGGGCGGCATCCGTTGCGCGAGGCTTCCATCGCGAAACTCTATGTGAGCGAGGCTTGCGTCAAGAGTTGCCTGGAAGCGATCCAGTTGCACGGCGGCTACGGCTACATGACGGAATATGAACTCGAAAGAGAATTGCGCGACGCCGTGGCCGGCACGATCTATTCGGGGACTTCGGAAGTTCACCGGATGATCATCGCGAACATGCAGGGTCTCTGATTCTTGTTTTGGTTTCATCCCCCACACTAAATCCAAATTGGGCAGGGTTTCTCAATCATGGCATACGTACTGCAGCAACTGTTGAGCAAGAGCGCGAAGGCTTATCCAGAGAAGCCGGCGGTGTGGGCCCGCGGCAAGAGCATTACTTACCGGGAACTGAACGAGCGATCGAACCAGTTGGCTCATCTTCTGCGCCAGCAGGGAATCAACAAGGGTGATCGCGTCGGCCTCTTTTTTCCGAAGTGCGTGGAATCGATCATCAGCATGCTGGGCGTGCTGAAGGCGGGCGGAGTCTATGTCCCGCTCGATCCGCAAGCGCCGGCGGACCGCGTCGGCTACATTATTGGGAACTGCGGCGTGCGAATCCTGATTACCAACAGCGAGAAGCGTTCGGCGCTGACGCCGGAGACATTGGGAGCGCTGGAGTGCTGCATTTTGACAGAGGGAACGGGAGACGGCGGCGACCTCATCGAATGGTCACGCCTCTCTGAATTTCCCGCGTCGCACGCACCGGAAGTCAGCCTGATAGAAACCGACCTGGCGTATATCCTTTACACTTCAGGCTCTACGGGACGGCCCAAGGGCGTGATGTTGTCGCACCAAAACGCCCTGACTTTTGTGGAGTGGTGCGCGGAAGAGTTTCAGGTTCGCAGCGAAGACCGGCTCTCGAACCATGCGCCCTTGCACTTTGATCTCTCGGTCTTCGACGTTTACAACACGCTGGAGGCTGGCGCGACCGTTTACCTCATCACCGAGGATCTGGCGGTGTTTCCCACGAGCCTGGCCAACTTCATCGAGACCCAGGGCATTACGATCTGGTACTCGGTGCCCTCGGCCTTGATGCTCTTGCTGTTGCACGGCCGCCTGACTCCCGAAAAATTAAAGAGCCTACGCACAATCCTGTTTGCGGGCGAAGTATTCCCCATGAAGTATCTGCGGCAACTGGCGGAAGTTTCACAAAACACCGAACTCTACAATCTCTACGGACCCACTGAAACTAACGTCTGCACCTACTACAAAGTGGAGCGCGAGCGGTTGGCCAGCCTGGAGAAGTTGCCTATCGGGATTGCCTGTGCGAACACGGAAACCTTTTCGGTCACGCCGGAGGGACGTCTGGCGGGGAAGGGAGAGTCCGGAGAGTTGTACGTGCGTGGGCCGGCCGTGACCTACGGCTATTGGGCAGATGCGGAGAAAACGCAGAAGATGGTGGTGCCCAATCATTTCCAGCATCACTTTGACGAGAAGATGTATCGCACGGGCGATATCGTGACCGTGGGCGAAGATGGCAACTATTATTTCCAGGGCCGCCGCGACAGCATGATCAAGAGCCGCGGTTATCGCATCGAGCTGGGTGACATTGAGAGCGCCTTGCTGAGTCATCCCGGAGTTCGAGAAGCCGCTGTGCTGGCGGTTCCGGACGAGATCATCGGAAACCGCATCCGGGCCGTTGTGGCCGCTCACATCCCGGGGTCGCTTGGAGTTCTGGATCTGCAGCAGTACTGCGCAGCGCGGGTTCCGAAGTACATGATTCCGGAGATGATTGATCTCTGCGATGAACTGCCCAAGACTTCGACCGGGAAAATCGATCGAGTCAAGCTGGCAGCGGGACCTGCCACCGTCCGCGAGGGCGGCCAACCAGGAGCCTCAAAAGTTCAGTTGTCGGTTTAGAAGCAAATAAATTCACTGCAATGGGGAGACGAACATGATCGAGTCAGCAGAAGTGAAAGACCGGATCCGCGAATATGTGCTCGAGGAATTTGCCAAGACCAAGGGCATCATGCAGATCACGGACCAGGAAGTGTTGACCAAGAACGGCATCATTGACTCAATGGGTATTTTTCGCTTGGTGGCGTTCCTGGAAGAAACCTTTAACGTCCGCATCGGCGACGAAGAAATCACTCACGACAATCTAGAGAGTGTCGATGCGATCGAGCGGCTGGTAATTGCCAAAGCGAAGAAGTAATCGCTGCTAACCCTAATCGTGGAGCGGGCATCGGCCGCGTTGCCCGCATTCACCCGCAACTGTGAAGCATTCTCCCTTCCCCCCGTTCGCGAAAGACGCAGTAAACCATCTCTCCAGGATCCCTTATGCGTATAGGCCGCAAAGTTTTTTCAAACGGTTTCAAGCTGTTTGATTTGTTCTTGATGGTGGCTTCCTTCGCCGTGTCCACACTGCCCCAGTACCACCGGGTCGGGAGGTTCGGCCTGGCCGAATTTTTCGAGTTGAGGGTGAAACTCGGAAATTTGGTTTTGTTCTTAAGTTTTCTGCTGATCTGGCACATCCTGTTCAGCGTATTCGGACTGTATGGCTCGAAGCGTTTAGCCAACCGTTGGGAAGAGATATGGGACATCACCCGGGCCACGATTCTGGGGACCTTGGTGGTTGCCGTGTTCGGTGTGGCCTTTCGTATTTGGGTGGTAAACCGGGTCTTCCTGGCGCTGTTTTTGGTGCTAACCACGTCGTGCGTGATTCTCAGCCGCATGGTGATTCGCGAGGTGCTGGCCTATGCCCGGCGGCATGGCAGAAACACGCGGAACATGCTGGTGATCGGAACGAACGCGCGCGCCCTGCAGCTGGTGCAACGAATCCAAGGCAAGCCAGAACTTGGCTACCGCATATTGGGATTCGCGGACGAAGAGTGGCTGGGGATGGAGGAATTCAAGAAGCAAGGACATCCCTTGGTTTCCAACCTCGATTCCTTGCCGTCGTACGTGCGCCGCAACGTAGTGGATGAAGTTGTGCTGGCGCTGCCCATTCGCTCGTTCCACGGGTTCGCCTCGCAAATCGCGTTGACGTGCGAACAACAGGGGATCATCGTAAGGTTCCTGCCGAACATTTTCGATCTGAAGGAAGCGCGGCAGCGGGCCGACGAGTTCGACGGCGATGCGCTCATCAGCCACGAGAGCACGATCACCGATTTCTGGGGCTTGGCGGTCAAGCGCGCGCTCGACATCGTGGTTTCGGTGACGGCCATCATTCTTGTGTCTCCCGTGATGCTGTTGACTGCCTTGCTGGTAAAGCTGACTTCACCGGGCCCGATTTTCTTCGTGCAAAAACGTCTGGGGCTGAACAAGCGGATGTTCCACATCTACAAGTTCCGGACGATGGTGGTCGACGCGGAGCAGCGCCTGAAAGATATCGAGCACCAAAACGAGGCCACCGGGCCAGTCTTCAAGATCAAGCAGGATCCGCGCATCACGCTGATCGGGCGGATCCTGCGCAAGACCAGCATCGACGAACTGCCACAGCTCTTCAATGTGTTGAAGGGGGAGATGAGCCTGGTCGGTCCCCGGCCGTTGCAGGTGCGGGATTATGAGCTGTTCGAAACCTATTGCCAGGACTGGCAGCGCAAGCGTTTCAGCGTCCGTCCCGGGATTACCTGCCTTTGGCAGATTATGGGGCGGAGTTCCATCACCTTCGAAAAGTGGATGGAGCTGGATTTACAGTACATTCGCACGTGGTCGTTGTGGCTCGACTTGGAGATTTTGGCCAAGACTGTTCCTGCCGTGCTGAAGGGTTCCGGGGCTGCGTAAAAGCGTTTCACCTCTTAAACCTATGCCTTTTGTCAATTTGTTTAGTTCCGTAGCTGAAATCCGAGTCGGCAGCGTGTTGAGTTCGCAGCGTGCTGCTTGCGTTCACGAATTTGTGGCGCAGCGGGCGACTGAGAATCCGAACGCTGTTGCGGTGTCGAACGGGCAGGAAGAGTTGTCGTATGCCGAGCTCGACCGCCGCGCCAACCGGTTCGCGAATTATCTGCGCTCCATCGGCGTGGAGCGAAATGTCGTTGTCGGTCTCTACCTGGACCGCTCGCCGGCCATGGTCGTCGCCGCGCTTGCGATTCTCAAGGCAGGTGGGGCCTACGTCCCTCTCGATCCGATCCATCCAGTGGAGCGGTTGGCGTTCATGCTGCGCGACTCGAACGCCAGCATCGTCGTCAGCATGACGCGCTTGGCTGAAGGATTCCCCTCGGGTGAATGGCAAGTCGTTACGCTCGATGGTGACGCGGAGAAAATTGCAGCCATGTCCGACGGTCGGCCGGAAAGCGGGGTTGGTTTCGACGACTTGGCCTACATCATCTACACCTCCGGTTCCACCGGGCAGCCGAAGGGCGTGGAGCTCATTCACTCCGGATTGTCGAATCTGGTTTGCTGGCACCAGCGAGCGTTTCGCGTGACGCCCGCGGATCGAGCCGGCGCACAATCGACGCTGGGCTTCGATGCCGCGGTGTGGGAGATGTGGTCGTACCTGGCCTCCGGAGCCAGCTTGCACCTGGCGGATGACTCGGTTCGAAACGACGCGATCACCCTGCGCGACTGGATTGTGTCCCGGCGCATCACGATTTCGTTCGCTGCCACAGTGATGGCGGAACGGTTATTGCGGCTGGATTGGCCGGCAGAGACCGCTCTACGATTTCTTCTGACCGGCGCCGACACATTGAAGGTGTATCCGTCGCCGCGGCTGCCGTTCGTGCTGGTGAACAACTACGGCCCAACCGAGTGCACGGTGGTCAGTACTTCAGGGGTTGTTCCGGCCGGAAGCGCTGCGAACCAGGCACCGTCCATTGGCCGTGCCATTGATGGAGTCGAGATTTACATTTTGGATCAGCGACAGCAGCAGGTGACCGGAGGCGTTGGGGAAATCTATATCGGAGGCGCCGGCCTGGGACGGGGATATAGGAACCGCCCGGATTTGACGGCGGAGCGCTTCGTTCCCAACCCCTTCAGCACAGCACCTGGGGCGCGCATGTACCGCACGGGGGACCTTGCGCGCTGGTTGCCCAATGGCGAAATCGCGTTCCTTGGACGTCTGGATGAGCAGGTGAAAGTCCGCGGCTATCGCGTCGAGCCCAGCGAAGTATCGACTGTGCTGGGTCAGCATCCCGCAGTGCAGACGAGCCTGGTAGTGGCCACGGAAGATGAGCCAGGCGAAAAGCAGCTGGTCGCGTATCTGGTGCTATCCCCGGGCGCTACGGTGAGTGCAACGGCGTTGCGGGAATATCTGCGGCAGCGTGTACCCGACTACATGGTGCCGGCTGCGTTTGTATCGATACTCAGCTTGCCGGTAACAGAGCAGGGAAAAGTGGATCGTGCGGCTTTGCCGAGCGTCAACGGAAACCGGCTCTCGGATGAAGCCTACGTCGAGCCGCGAACGCTGGTCGAAGAAGAGCTGGTGAAGATTCTCGCTCCTTTGTTGAAGCTGGACCGGGTGGGCGTGAACGACAACTTCTTCCTTCTGGGCGGGCACTCTCTGCTGGGAACTCAGGTGATCGCCAGGGTGAGCGAGACCTTTGGCGTCGATCTGACGCTTCTGAAGTTATTTGATCATCCGACTGTGGCCGAAATGTCGGCGGAAATCGAAGACCTGATCATGGCCAAGGTTGACAGCGCGGCTCAGACCGGGCGGGCAGGAGAACACAACGCCAGTGTCTAGCACAAACACTCCACCACGGCTGGAAAGCCGGGATACGGCGATGAGCCTGTATCACCTCCTGGACCCGGAGGTGCTGGCGAATCCCTACCCGCTTTTCCACCGGATGCGCTCGGAAGATCCTGTGCATTGGGATCCGTTTTTGCATGCCTGGGTGGTGACGCGCTACTCCGACGTGCTGGAAGTGCTGCATTCTTTCTCCGCCGATCGCACTCCCACTCCAGCGCAGCTCGACGAGATGGGATTGTCTTCCCTGAATCCCATTGCCCGGGTGATGGTGAAGCAGATGTTGTTCATGGACGCTCCCGCACATACGCGGTTGCGTGGGTTGTCGTCCAAGGCTTTCACCCCGGCGCGGGTTGAGCAGTTGCGCGGGCACATCCAGGACATTGCCGGGAATCTTCTGGATGGATTGCAGGCGAAGGATGAAATCGATGTAATCGCGCAGTTGGCCGAGCCACTGCCGGCGATAGTCACCGCTGAAATGCTGGGTGTGCCCACCAGCGATCACGTGCAGTTGAAGCGATGGTCCGCGGATTTTGCCGAGATGCTGGGAAATTTTCAGCACAACCCGGGACGCTATCCGCGGGTTCTGCAGGCTGTTGCCGGGATGACGGAATACTTCCAGGACGCCATTCGTGAGCAGCGCGAGCACCCACGCGAGGGATTGATTCAATCCCTGATGACTGCGGAGATTGACGGCGACCGGCTGACCGAAGAAGAAGTGGTTGCGAATTGCATCGTGATCATGGTGGGCGGGCAGGAAACGACCACCAATTTAATTGGGAATGGCGTGCTCACCTTGCTGCGCAATCCCGGGGAGATGGAAAAACTGCGGAATGATTTGTCTTTGATTCCGTCGGCGGTGGAAGAAATGCTGCGCTATGAAAGCCCCAGCCAGCATACCGCTCGTATGTGCCCGTCGGAGCGGGAGATGGGCGGCAAGCGGATACAGAAGCGGCAGGCAGTGATTGCCGTGATGGCGGCGGCGAACCGTGACCCTGAGCGGTTTCCTGATCCGGATCGTTTCGATATTACACGCAAGGATAATCGTCATCTGGCGTTTGGCTATGCCGCGCACTTTTGCTTCGGCGCTCCGCTGGCGCGCGTCGAGGGGCAGGTGGTACTCGAAGCATTCTTGCGGCGGTTCCCGAATGTCACGCTTGCGCCGGAACCGCTGGAGTGGCGCTCGAATCTGGGATTGCGCGGGTTGAAGGCGTTGAAAGTGAAAGTCGGCGAGCCGTCAAGAAGCGAAGGATCGGGTGGCTCGCTGCAGCAGGGAAAAACTGACGCGAAATCGGCGACGACACAGTCTGGTTGTCCGTATGAAGCGCAAGGAGCGAGCGATAAGCAGGCGCTGATCAAGAAATACTTGCAGTCGCGGAAGTCTCACCAGGCGGAGAGCGTGCCGGTAATTCCTCGCCGTCACGAGTCAGGCCCCGCGCCACTTTCGTTCGCGCAGGAGCAGATTTGGCTGCACTGCCAGTTTGCCAAGGATCTCTACAACGAGTCGGTAACGGTGTACCGCCGGGGACCGCTGGATGTGCCTACGCTGCGGCGTAGTCTGGCCGAGATCATTCGACGTCATGAAGCCTGGCGCACGAGTTTCAAAGTGATCGAAGGGCAGCCGGTCCAGGTCGTACATCCGCCGTATGAGCCGAGTCTCGAGGTAATCGATCTGCGGCATCTGGCGGGCGATCAACGGGAAGCCGAGTCGCTGCGGTTGGGACGCGAACGAGCCCGAGTTCCTTTTGACATGGAACGCGGTCCGCTGCTGCGCGCCATGCTCGTCCAGTTCGGCGACGAGGAGCATCGACTTTATCTATTCCTGCACCACATCATTTTTGACGGCTTCTCCGTTTACAACGTCTTTCTGCCAGAGCTGGTTACGGTCTACAAATCGTTCCTGGCGGGGCAAGCCTCTCCGTTGGGCGAGTTGCAATTGCAGTATGCCGACTTTGCGCAATGGCAGCGCAAATCGCTGGACGAAGCACAACTCAAGGAATCGCGGGCGTACTGGTCGAGCCAGTTGGATGGCGAGATCCCGGTTCTGGAATTGCCCACGGATCATCCCCGCCCGGCGCTGCAAAGTTTTCGCGGGGCGATGCATCGCTTTGCGTTTCCCAAGAGCCTCTCCGACAGCCTGCACCAGCTGGCGAACCACGAGCACACCAGCTTCTTCACGACGATTCTGGCCTGCTTTGCGGCGTTGCTGCGACGCTACAGTTCGCAGGAGGACTTCGTACTGGGCACGGTGACCTCGGGGCGTAAACATAGGGAATTGGAATCGTTGCTCGGTTGTTTCCAGAATCCTCTGGCGCTTCGGTTAAGGCTGGCCGGCGATCCCAGCTTCCGCGAGCTGCTGACGCACACGCGGGACGTGACGCTCAGCGCGCTCTCCCACGATAACGCTCCGTTTGAGCGGCTGGTGGAGGAGCTTTCCGTCCGGCGGGATACAAGTCGAAACCCGGTCTTCCCGGTCATGTTCTCGCTGGTGCCACCGACGCCAACCTTCGAAGCCGGTTGGGACTTGAACCAGCTTGATCTCGAAATCGGCACGGCCAAGTTCGATCTTGATCTGGAACTAGACGACCGGCCGGCGGGACTGCAAGGCCGCTTCGTGTACTGCACCGATCTGTTTGATGCCGCAACCATGGAGCGCATGGCGGGACATTTCCAGACGATGCTGGAAGCGATTGTTGCCGATCCGGAACAGAGAATTTCCCGTCTGCCCATGTTATCGGCAGCGGAGCAGCGGCAGTTCGCAGAGTGGAACCGGACTGAAACCCAGTATCCTCGCGAGCTCTGCATGCACGAACTGGTCGAGGCGCAAGTGGCGCGGACGCCGAACGCGAGCGCGGTAGAGCACGGCAGCCTGTCCCTAACCTATCGAGAACTCAACCAGCGCGCCAATCAGCTGGCGCATTTCCTCGAAAAGCGCGGGATTGGACCGGAGTCGAAGGTCGGCATCTGTCTGCGGCGTTCTCTGGAACTGCCGGTGGCTTTGCTGGCGGTGCTCAAGTCGGGTGCGGCATGCGTGCCGCTTGATCCTGCCTACCCGAAAGAGCGCCTGACCTACATGCTGGAAGACTCGCAGACCTCGCTGGTTCTGACACAGGCTGGTCTGCTGGCGGAGGTTACGGATTTCGACGCGGAAGTCGTCAATCTCGACGCCGATTGGAAATTGTTCGCGGGAGAGAGTCGCGAAGACGTTCGCAGTGGGGTGAAGCCGGAGAATCTGGCGTACGTCATTTACACCTCCGGTTCTACGGGCAAGCCGCGCGGAGTGCTGTTGACCCACAGCGGACTGGTGAATCACAACGTGGCCGCCGCGCAGTTGTTCGGGCTTACACCCGCTGACCGGATGGCGCAATTCGCATCGATCTCGTTCGACATCGCGGTCGAGGAAATCTTCCCCACATGGATTGCGGGAGGAGCCCTGGTGGTTCGCGAGGAAGACGCCTCGCTGGCCGTCGGAGATTTCCTGCGCTGGGTGGAGGAGAAGCACGTCACAGCACTGGATCTCCCCACAGCTTATTGGCACGAACTGGTCCGGGAACTCTCGGAGTCAGCGCTGGGCTTGCCGGAGAGTCTGCGGATGGTCATCGTTGGCGGGGAGAAGGCGTCTTCGGCTGCGCTGGCGACGTGGCGCAAGCTCGCGGGCCCGCGGGTGCGCTGGGTCAATACGTACGGGCCAACTGAGACCAGCGTGATCGTGACGTCCTTCGAGCCTAAGGCGTCGGAAGAAATTCCAGCGGTCCTGCCGATTGGCCGTCCCATCGCCAACACTCGAATCTATATTCTCGGCAAGAATCTGCAGCCGCTGCCGGTGGGGATTGCCGGCGACTTGTACGTCGCTGGGCCTGGCTTGGCGCGGGGCTATCTGAATCGCCCGGAAATAACGACCGAGAAGTTCATTCCAGATCCGTTCTGCAAGGAGCCGGGAGCGCGGATGTACAAGACTGGGGATCTCGCGCGCTATCTGGCGAGCGGCGAGATCGAATTTGCCGGACGCACCGATGACCAGGTCAAAATCCGCGGCTATCGCGTGGAGTTAGAAGAGATTGAGGCGGTCTTGGGAGCGCACTCCGGAGTTCGCGAAGTAGTCGTAGTGGCGCGCGAGAATGCGTCTGGCGAAAAGAGCCTGGTGGCCTACGTGGTGCCTTCGCGCGAGCAGGTTCCCACCGCCAGTGAGATTCGGTCGTATCTGAAGCAAAAGCTTCCGCATTACATGGTGCCGTCTGCTTTCGTTCTGCTGGAAGCGATGCCGAAAACGCCCAATGGCAAAGTGGACAAGCGTGCCATGCCCGCTCCGAAGGCTTCCGATCTCGCGGAGGCGCAGGAATATGTGGCGCCCACGGATGAACTCGAGACGCAGCTGACCAAGATATGGGAAACGGTTCTTGATAAGAAGCCCATTGGCATTCGGGACAACTTCTTTGAGCTGGGTGGACATTCTCTGCTGGCCGCGCGTCTGATGCATCGCATCGAGCAATCGCTGGGACAGCGGCTTCCATTGGCGGCGTTGTTGCAAGCGCCCACGGTGGAACAGCTGTCCGGCCTGCTGCGGCAGGAGAAGTGGTCGAGTTCGTGGTCTTCGCTGGTTGCGATTCAGCCCGAAGGTTCGCGCCCGCCATTTTTCTGTGTTCATGGAGTCGGAGGCAACGTGGTCGGCTTCCGGGATCTGGCAAGGCATCTCGGACCGGACCAGCCCTTTTACGCGCTGCAGCCCCAAGGTCTGGACGGCAAGCGCGCGTGCCTGACCAGCATTCCAGAAATGGCGGAACGCTACATTCAGGAAATTCGGCGGGTTCAGCCCGAGGGCCCCTACCGCATCGGGGGGTACTCGTTCGGCGGACTGGTAGCTTACGAAATGGCACAGCAGTTGGAAGCACAGGGAGAAGAAGTGGCGCTGCTGGCCTTGTTCGACACTTATCCGGGGAAGATGGAATCGCGAGGCGCTCAGTTGAAAAACCTGCTAACCCTTCCGCTGAAAGAGCAGGCCAGTTTTGTGCTGAAGAAGGGCAGTTTCGTCGCGATGACGCTGCGGAAACGTCTCGAACTGCAGTTCTTGCCGCGGCCTTTGCGCAACGTGAGACAGGCCTGCGCCAAAGCGGCTGGGGAATACGAGGTCCAGCCTTATAGCGGCCGAGTGACGCTGTTCCGAGTAAAGGAAAAGTCGGTGGGCAGTCTGAATGACCCATACGCCATTTGGTGGCGGGTGGCGGCCGCAGGAGTGGATCTGCGAGAAATCAGCGGCGATCATCTCAGCCTGCTCAAAGAGCCGCAAGTCCGCTTTCTGGCGGAAGAACTGGGTGATTGCCTGGCGCAGTCGGTGAGCGAACGTGCTCTGGTCGCAGTGGGTACATAGCCGATCCGCAATGCGGTTCAGAGCAAGACTTTATAGAATAAGAGTCATCGAAATCATAATGAGTTCATCCGATACAGAACAATTGCTCGATCCGGCCTACGTCGAGGACGCGGTTGTGGTCGCTCAATCTGACGCAGGCGAAGGAGTTGAGAGCGGCGGTTCCTCGCGCAAGCTGGCACGCTGGGTGACCAAGGGCGGCTTGGCGATTCTTGATCAGGGCCTGATTTCCGGATCCAACTTCCTGATCGGGATTCTACTGGCGCGCTGGCTCGTGCCCGCGCAGTACGGAGCGTTTTCGCTCGCGTTCTCAGTTTTTCTGCTGCTCTCCTACGTGTACCACTCGCTCTTGTCGGAGCCGCAGGGAGTCTTCAGTGGGTCAGCTTATCGTCAGTGCCTGCGCGGTTATCTGAAAGCGCTGTTGGGCATTCAGCTGATTCTTACAGTATTTGGCCTGGTCCTGCTGGGCGGTTCCGCCGCGATTGTGTACGGCCTGGGGAAGGCAGACGGCCTGCCCGGAGCCCTGGCTGGGGTCGCGATCGCGTCGCCGTGCATTCTGTTCTTCTGGCTGTTGCGCCGCGCTTATTACATGAACCTGGCGCCCGCCCGGGCTGCGATTGGGGCATTCATTTATTGCGTGCTGGTCACGGGCGGACTGTTCGTGGCCTACAAGCGAGCGCTGGTGTCGCCGTTCTCGGCTTACCTGCTCATGGCGATTGGCGCTTTGGGCACGGGATTCTTCCTGCTGTCGCAGGTGAATAAAGTTCTTCCGCCGGACACGGTGAAGGCGCCCACGGCCGGCCAGGCTTGGCGCAAGCACTGGGAATATGGAAGGTGGGCGCTGGCGGTCTCGGTGGTTACGTGGATTCCGTATTACATGTATTACCCGCTGGTGAGCGCATTTTCCGGGATGGCACAGGCTGGGCAGTTGCGGGCATTGATGAATCTTTCGCTGCCCATGGAGCAGAGCTACACCGCGCTCTCCATTCTTTTCCTGCCGTATGCGGCGCGGGTATGCCGCGAAAAGGGCATCTCGAGTTCAGGTCCGCTGGTGCGGCGAATCACGCTGCTGTTCGTGGTGGGTGCGGTCGCGTACTGGGCGGTGCTGATTCCGTTTAAGGGGCTTGTGTTTCACGTGCTGTACGGGGGCAAGTACACCGAGGTGGCACACTTCATCCCCTACGTTGCATTGGGCACGACGCTGTGGGCTGCGGCGTTTGGACCAGCAATTCTGCTGCGAGCCATTGAGTCCCCTGATTCCATCTTTTATGCCCGCATCGTAGCCAGTGTTCTGTCGCTGGTAATTGGAGTTCCGGCCACGCGCGCATTTGGCCTTTGGGGAGTGGTCTGGAGCATTATCGTCGCCAATCTCGCGGCGTTCCTGATCTCGATGTACATCCTGTACCGCAAGTCGCATCCGATTTTGATACCGAACCCGGTTCTGCAAGGGGAAAGCTAGACATGAATACTCTCAAGAAACTTCGTTATAAGGCCTCCCGCACGAAACTTCGCCTCCCCAAGGCATGGTGGCAACACCGCGGTCTCAATGATCGGGACGTGTTGTTTGCGTCGTTCGAGCGCTCAGGAAACACCTGGCTGCGCTTCGTTCTGATGGAGATCCTGACCAAGGACAACGCCGGATTCCTGAATGTGAATCAGATCCTGCCAGAGATGGGCACGCACAGCGAGTCAAGGCCAGTGCTGCCCAATGGCGGCCGCTTCATCAAGACTCACGAGCAGTATCGGTCTGAGTACAAGCGCGCCATTTATCTCATGCGCGATTTGCGCGACGTGATGCTTTCCAACTGGGCGCGCGACAAGGAAATGGGATTCTCGCAGTACTGCGATAACGGCAAGGGCATGGACGGATATGTGGAAGCTTTCCTCAAGGGAAGAGTGACTCGCTTCGGATCGTGGCAGTCGCACGTGGACTCCTGGATGAATTGTCCTTTGGCGAAGAACGGAAATCTGCTGGTCGTTCGGTACGAAGATTTGCGCAAGGACACGGAGACCGGGCTGCTGGAGATGCTCGAGTTCCTGGGAATTCAGGGCGATCGTGAACTCGTCCGGCGCGCCGTGGAGAACAACTCCCTGCGGGCCATGCGGGAGAAAGAAGACAAAGCCAAGAAATCCGGAGCGACCTTGGGCAAGGGAACTCTGTTGCGCAAGCACCGCGTCGACCGTGAGGATGCCCGCTTTGTGCGCAGTGGGTCGGTGGGCGGCTGGCGCGAGAAGTTGAGCGAGTCACAAATCGAGATGGTCACCAGGTATGCGGGAGAAGCCCTAGTGCGGGCAGGATATCCGGCAGGGCTCTCCAATGACAGTCAAGCGGAAGAATTGGCTTCCCAGGCGGCTTTCCAGGTAAGAGGGTAACCACCGCCGCGATGACTCAAGTAATCAAGCAAATCTTTTCATTTCTGGCGATGATATTGCTGCTAGTCCCCCTAGCAGCGTCGCAGAAGAAGGACGCTGGACCTGAGAACGAGACTTTGCGCCATGTCGCCGAACCGGTGGGGTTCTGGGTAGGCACAACCATTCAGGGCAGGATGTGGAACCACGACCCAGCATACAAGCCGGTGATGGGGCGGGAGTTCAACGCGGCGGTTTCGATTGTTTTCCAAGGCATCACCCAGCCGGAGCGCGGCCGCTTCAATTTCGATCCGATGGACGAAGCCATGAGTTTCGCGAAACAGCACCAGATGAGACTCATGGGGCATTGCCTGGTGTATCGCAATATGACGTCGGCGCCGTGGCTCAATTTCAAGAACGAAGATTGTGGCGGTTGGACTGCGAAGGAACTGGATCAGATCCTGAAAGAGCACATCCAAACGGTCGTCCGACACGGTGGAGACACGTATTACTCGTGGGAAGTGGTTAACGAGCCGACCAATCCCACGCACAACGGTTGCTGGGCGCGCATTCTGGGGGACGAGCAATACATCGTGAAGGCTTTTCAGTACGCCCGCGAAGCCAATCCCAACGCGTTGCTGCTGCTCAATGACACGTTTGGCCACGGTGGAATCGACAAAGAACGCGCCGACGCGTTCTTCGCGTTAGTGAATCGGCTCAAAGCGGCGGGCGCACCGATTGACGCGGTAGGGACCGAAATGCACTGGCAGATGCCTGATCTTCGGCCTTCCTACTTGGATGAATTCAAGTCCTTCCTGGAGAGCGCGCGCAAAGCAGGCGTCAAGGTACACATCACCGAGATGGATGTTTACCAGGGCCCGGCGGATTCGCCCGATGTTTTTGCGAAGCAGAAAGAGATTTATTACAACGTGGTGCACACCTGTTTGAAAGACTCCAATTGCATCGGTTTCATGACGTGGGGGATTGCTGATCGTTATAGCTTTTTGCGCGGTGCAGACGATCTGCCGAATGCCAAGCAGGTGCTGTTCGACGACAACTACGCGAAGAAGCCCGCCTATTACGGCGTGCTGCAGGCATTGAAAGAGGGGCGATGAGTTACAGCGTTCTAGAACCGGCCAAGCTGGAGAGGACCAGGGAAGACAGCGGGCGCGCAGTCCGCCGTCGCAGCCCGCTGTGGCTGCTTCTGCTGTTTATCCTGGTTGGATTCTCCATCGCGGTTGGAGTTTCGCTGCTGGCCGGCTCGTCGCCGTTTGGAGTCTTGATCGTCGCCGCAGTGATCGGCATGGCAGTTCCTCTGGTGATTTTGATGATCCAGGCGGCTCCGGAGGCACTGGCGAACGCGCGCGTGCTCGCCCGGAACTGGACCTGGTGGCATCCACTGTGGTTTTTCATTTTCTTCAGCATGCTGGTCTTCCGCATCCGCGACGTCGGCGAGGCGAAGGCCAATCCGCTCGATGCCTATGCGATGATACGAATCCTTCCGGAAGCGTTCGTTTCCTTGACGCTGATTGTGCGCTTGATTCTGAAGAAGCCCAATTGGCTGGGCGCCCTGTTTCGGGGTATCCCGGGCGCAATGGCGATTTACTGCCTGGTCTGTTTAGCTACGACCGCGTGGTCGGTGAATGCCTCGTGGACGGCTTACAAATCGCTCGAATTTCTGGCTGACGTTTCTCTGCTTGCAGCCATCGTCGCCAGCGCGGAGGGGTTCTTTACTTACAAGAATCTGGTGGATTGGACGCTGACATTCTACGGGCTCTCGCTGGTCGGCGTGTGGATCAATCTTCCGATTTGGCCGACGGAAGCAATGGACGGCGGCCGTCTCACCGGCGTGATCCCAGTGGAAGCTTCCAACAGCGTCGGAACTTCCGGGGGCGTACTGGCAATCGTCGCGCTGTGTCGACTGCTGCCCGTGTTCGGAGCGGTCAAGAATCGCGCCTGGTACTTGCTGCTGCTTATCTTTGGTCTGGTCTCGATGGTCCTGTCAAAGACCAGGAATTCGGAAGCCGCATTTATTTTTGCCGTGGCGCTCATCGTGCTGTTGTCGCCACGTCTGCGAAGAATCGCGCTCTGGGGCAGCGTCGCCATAGCTCCTCTGGTTACGGTAGCGATACTTCTGAATAATCGACTGTTGGGCTACGCCTGGGACCTGGTGTTGAGTGTTGCTGAGCGTGACCAGTCTGACGCTGCGATTGGTTCGTTGAGCGGCCGTACCGCCTGGTGGGCTTATGGCATCGAGCAGTTGATGCATCATCCCTTTACCGGATTGGGGGCGTACGCAGCTGGCCGTTTCGCCGTCCTCGGCAAGCTGGGGGTTGGTTCCGCCGCCATGATGCACAGTGACTGGATTGAAATTCTCATCGGAACCAGCATCTGGGGCCTGATCCCGTTTGCTGGAGCCCTGATTGCGGCATGGTGGTATCTGTATCGCTGCATTCGAAGCGATGTCTTCTCTCCGGATCAGCGCCAGCTCGGGCTAGAGCTTTTTGCTCTGCTGGGGATGCTCACCATGCATTCCTTCTTTAATGATGAGTTGAGCTGGCATTGTCCTCTCCTGTATTTCGCCATTCTGGGGTACGCCGAATTCGTGCGGGTACACCGGAAGACTCAACTCAGCTATGCCCTGGAGCGACGATCGTAGTAGTTCGCGAAGTGTGTAATCGAAGAAGTACTTGCAACAGAGCTTTTCACAAACTGTAAAACCGAAAAAACAACTTTACTTGGGGGAGTTAACGCAAATGGCAAACAAGTCTCGGATTCTGGTAACTGGTGCGGGTGGGTTCATTGGTCATCATCTAGTCAAGCGGTTGAAGGCTGATGGTCATTGGGTGCGTGGGGTGGATTTGAAGTACCCTGAGTACGGAACCTCAGCCGCGGACGATTTTCAGGTTTTGGACCTGCGCGTGTGGGAGAACTGTCTGACTGCCACTCGCAACATCGATCAGGTCTACAACCTGGCAGCTGACATGGGCGGCATCGGCTACATCACGTCGTTCCTGGCCGACATCTCGAAGAACAACATCCTGATCAACGCGCACATGCTCGAAGCGAGCAAGCAGAACGACGTCAAGCGTTACCTCTTCTCGTCTTCCGCTTGCGTGTACGCGCAATCGAAACAGAAAAATGCCGCAGTGACTCCCCTGAAGGAAGAAGACGCGTATCCGGCCGATCCGGAACCGGGCTACGGTTGGGAAAAGCTGTTCGCCGAAGAACTCTGCCGCTACTACTACCATGACTACAAGTTCGAAACGCGCATCGTGCGTTTCCACAACGTGTACGGCCCGCTGGGCACCTACGATGGCGGCAAGGAGAAGTCTCCCGCCGCGATCTCACGCAAAGTCGCGAAGGCCACCGATGGCGGTACAATTGAGATCTGGGGCGACGGCGACCAGACGCGTTCCTACATGTACGTGGACGATTGCGTCGAAGGTCTGGTCCGGCTGATGGCTTCCAACCATCGCGACGCACTCAACCTGGGCACCGATGAGATGGTGAGCATCAACCACCTGGTCGACATGATTTGCGGCATCGCCGGCAAGAAGCTGACCAAGGAGCATGATCTCACCAAGCCGCAGGGCGTTCGCGGACGCAACAGCGACAACACTCTGCTGCGGAAAGTCCTGGGCTGGGAGCCTTCCATGCCTCTGGAAAAGGGTCTGGCCATCACCTACAAGTGGATTGAAGGTGAAGTCAAGAAGAAAGAAGTGGGCGAGTTGGCCGAAGTTACGGGCGACTAGGGTTGGACTCACAAAGGCTCCTGGGCTGTGGACGAAAAGTCCCGCAGGGGGCTAAAGCCCGCGTTCCAATTGATCTGGTAGCGGCACGGCTTGAAACCGTGCCCTTCCCAAACCCATGTATGAGACCAGTTCTCGTCTCATCCAAGGCACGGCACGGCAATGACAAACCTCTCGACTGACAGTTGCGTGAAGATCCTGGGCGTGAAGGTCCATGCCACCAGCATGGACCGCGCGCTTTCCCAAATCGAAGCGGCAATTGCACAGGGTGACAAGGGCTACGTCTGCGTTACCGGAGTGCACGGCATCATGGAATCGCAAATGGATTCCGACCTCAAGCGCATCATCAACCACTCGTTGCTGACGACTCCCGACGGCCGGCCAACGGTCTGGGTGGGCTGGCTTCGAGGATTATTCCAGATGCGGCAGGTCACTGGTCCCGACATGATGCTGCGGATCTGCGCGCTGTCAGCAGAGAAAGGCTACACGCACTTTTTTTACGGCGGAAATACCGGGGTGGCGGATGAGTTGAAAGACTCCCTGACTCGACGCTTCCCGGGGCTGAACGTCGTTGGCACCTACTGTCCCCCGTTTCGTCCACTGAACAACGAGGAAGAAGCGGAACTCATCCAAACGGTTGCGGAATTGAAGCCGGACTTTTTCTGGGTCGGATTGAGCACGCCGAAGCAGGAGAAGTTTATGGACCAGTATCTGTCGAAGCTCGATACCAAACTGATGTTTGGTGTCGGTGCCGCCTTCGATATCCACACCGGCCGCATCAAAGATGCTCCGTACTGGATGAAGGTGATGGGAGTGCAGTGGATGCACCGCATCTATCAGGACCCGGGCCGTCTATGGAAGCGGTATCTGATCAATAATCCGAAGTTCGTGTACCGGATCACGCTGGAGCTCCTCGGTCTTGCGAAGCAACAAGAGGTTTAGGTGCTACAGCCATTCGCTGGGCGGCAAATCAAACTCTGAGTCGCGGCACAATGAATTTCAGGCATGAAAGTTCTTCTCGTCCACAGTGCGTACCAGCAGTTTGGAGGCGAAGACTCTGTTGTCCGGGCCGAGACAGAATTGCTGGAGAAACACGGCGACGAGGTTTGCCAATATACCCGGCACAACGACGAGATCAAGCAATTTAGCCTCGCGCAAAAGGCAGCGTTCCTCCCGCAGACGGTTTACTCGAGGAAGACGAGCGGCGAAATCGGAGATGTGGTCCGGCGATTCAAGCCGGACGTGGCTTTCATCCATAATGTCTATCCGCTGATTTCGCCCTCGGCCTATCACAAGCTGCATGCGATGGGAATACCGACGGTGCAGGTGCTGCACAATTTTCGCCTGCATTGTCCGAACGGCTTGTTCTACACGCAAGGGCAAATCTGTGAGGCGTGTAAGGGCGGCAATTACCTGAACGCCGTTCGCAAGCGCTGTTACAAAGACAGCTATGCTTTTAGCGGGCTGTATGCGCTGACCCTGGGCCTGAACCGGCTCGGGGGAGTGATGAAGAAGATCTCGGGATTTATCTGCCTGACTGAGTTTTTCAAACTCAAGATGCAGGAAGCAGGAATTCCGGATTCCAAGCTGTTTGTCAGACCGAATTTTGTTTATGCTCCGGCGTTGCCCCAGGGCGAAATCCCCGGCAACGATTATGTGCTGTTTATGGGCCGCTTATCCCCCGAAAAGGGATGCTGGACGCTGATTCGCGCGTTTGAGCAGCTGCCGCGAGTTCCGCTGAAGATCCTGGGTACCGGGCCACTGGAGCAGGAGTTGCGGGATTACATTCGCGACAAGGGGATCCGCAATATCGAGTTGCTGGGCTTTAAAAGTGGCGCAGAAAAATGGGACATCCTGCGCAACTCCTTGTGCCTGGTACTGCCCTCGGAGTGGTACGAGAACTTCCCAGTGACGGCGCTCGAGGCCTTCATGGCGTGCAAGCCAGTGGTTGCGGCCCGCCTGGGTGGATTGCCGTACATCGTGGAAGAAGGGAAGTCGGGTCTTCTGTTTGAGGCTGGCAACGTCGGGGAACTGGCGCAAAAAATTCAATCCCTGGTGGATCGCCCGGCAGAGGCCGCGCGCATGGGCGAATGCGGACGGCGCTTGACCGAAACGAAATACGGCCCCGAACAGGGCTATCGCAACCTGATGAAGATCTTCTCGCAGGTCCAGGCGGCATAAGTACGGCACAGTACTGCCCCATGACGAACGAATCTCAGAATTCGGAGCCGATGAGTGCGGGCCCGCTCTTTGTGGTCGGGATGTGGCGTTCGGGGACCTCGCTGCTGTACGCGTTGCTCAACCAGCATCCGCAAATCGGGCTGATGTACGAATCGGATCTGCCGTTGCTGTCCTCGCTGTTCTTGCTGCCGCGGAAGAGTTCGTGGTGGCTGAACAAGGTGGACTCCTGGAACGGGGCGTTAACCCGCCACAAGATTGATTCCGCCGCGATTCCGGAGAACATCAGCGATTTGCCCGGCGCCTTTCGCGCGGTTGGCCAACAGTACGCGAAAAAGAAGGGCGCGACCGTGTGGGGCTGCAAGTCGCCCAGCTATTACGACTGTATGACCGAACTCGCAAGCTGGTTCCCACAGGCGAAGTTCATTGTGATCTGGCGTGATCCGGCGGACGTTTGCCGAAGCATTGTTCGGGCGGCAGAAAAGTCTCCCTGGTTTGCGCGTCCGGGAATGGACCTTCGCGCACTGCTGGGTTATCGCCGGATGAAGAAAGAAGCAGATGAGTTGGTGCGGCGCGGAGTTGCGATTCACCAACTGCAATATGACGATCTGGTGCGCGAGCCTGGCGCTGCATTGACCGCGATCTGCGACTTCATCGGCGTACCCTTCGATCCCCGGATGGCTTCGCTCGAGGGAGCAGACCGCTCGGCCGTGTATAACGGCGATCATCATTCCATGGTGAAAAGCTCGAGCATTGTGGCCAACCGCGAGCGTCCCGAGGTGCTTTCTCCGGAACTGAAGAGCAAAGTTGAACGCTATGTCGTATTTTGGCGGAAGCAGTCGGGCGGAAGTTGGCCAGTGAAGGCCGCCGTGAGTGATGGAACCAACCCAGCTTCCTGGTTCGAGCGGACGACGGATCGCGTGCGGCATGGAACGCTGCGCAGCTTCGATCAGATTGTGCCCTTCCTATATTCCTTCGTCCCGGTGTCGGTGTGGCAAAGATACCGCCAGGTGAAATCCCGGTACCAACGCATTGCAGCTAAGCCGAGCGGAAGCGAAGCAGTTTAGTCGCTATTCCTCGTAAGTTATTCATTCTGCACGGTATAGAGCGGCCTTTGTTTCGGCGGATTGGAACCCAACATGCAGCCTCATTGCCCAGTATTCATCCCCACAACTTCCAGTAAGGAGCTTCACGCGTTGACTCTACGTGCCAAGTTGGCGGCGGTTTTTGCATGCCTGGTTCCACTGCTCTGCGGCTATTCGGTCAGCCAGACGATAAGTGTCTTTCCCGGAATGAATACGGTTCAGAACAGGGTGAACGCGACGGCGGCACCGGACGTCACCATCGCCGTGGGAACTCTTCAGTATTGCGAGCACGTCAATAGCGGCTACCAGTGCTGGAACAAGAGCACGAACCAGCCAGTCAAGTTTCTAGGGAACACCAACGTAAAGTCTGACGCGGGGCCCTGGAGCCAGAACAGCAACAATTTTGGCAATACGCCTCATTGTCCGACGACATTTACTCCCAACTCCCAGATGTTGCACGACAATGTGTACAACCTGTGGATCATGGAGAAGCGAATTACTGCTTCGGGCGGTGGCCATAACTACATGTGCGTGGCCATCAGCAACGTCGAGGATATCGCCTCGACTTCTCCGGCCTTCGGTTGGTTTGCGTTCGAATACGACCTGGACACGGTGATTCCGAAGAATTCGCAGGGCAATTTCTACTATCCTGATTATCCCCAGGCAGGATTGTGGCAGACCTCCACCAGCACGACCCCGCCCTACACTCCGGCTACCGACCAGGCTATGTGGATCACCTACGATCTGCAGGATATTAACAACGGCAGCAATATCAACGCAGTCTTAGTGTGCGCCGTTGATTTGGCGGGACTTCGTGCCAGTACAGCGAATCCTTGGGTAAACAACTCGAAGACTCCGGCCTGCGCGGTAGCTCATCCGCTCACCACCTTCAACCAGAGGCGCAGTTGGGTGCCGGCCAATAACTCAGATACGACTCCGCCAGTCGCCGCCGACGGAGAAATGTTTACTTACATGATTGAGCCGCCCAAGGACGGTCAGAGTTACCTGACGGATCCGAACCATACACAGGGCGTGGAGCAATGGACGATCAACTGGAGTTCCGGTACTCCCACGCCGACATTCGTGAACAGCTGGGATCTTCCTTCGACGCAAGCGGGCGGCGACCAGTTGGGCTGTTTTGAAGCTGGCAATTATTACAACACGGTCTGCGTGCCACAGCCTTCCACAGCGTCGACCGGCATCAACATCGATTCGGTGGCGGACCGCATGCAGCAGTTCTTCCACTACACATCCAAAGGCGGGCAGGGAAGTGTTTGGACGTCGGCTCACGCCATTCAAATTGTTCCAAGCGCGAGCAGCCTGAGTCAGACGGAGGCCGATGTCCGGATTCTGCAGCGGAACACTGCCGCGCCGAATTCCGTTTATGTTGCCGCGGACTATCCGATCATTGATCCAGTGGACTCCAGTGCCTACGTATTTCTGCCCAGCGTGGTCCGCGACAAAGCGGGGAACCTGCAGGGAATCCTGGGAGTGTCGGGAAGCGGAGTGAATGAGCATCCTGCCCTGGACAGCTTGACGTTCAATCCCAGCACTTTGCAGTCGGGTACCTGGGGCTACATCACCAGTCCCATCACCGGCGGCGATGCGGAAGATATCGACTCCTTGAATTATCGATGGGGCGACTGGTACAGCGCCGTTCTCGACCCGAGTGATTCGTGCACGGTCTGGGTGGCGGGAGAATACCTGCCATCGAACCGGACCATGGAACCCTACTGGTACACCGAAATGGCGAAGCTGCCTCCGATGAGCACGTGCGCAGGCGGGCCGGTTTTGCTGTCCAGTGTCAGCCTGAATTTCGGGAATCAACAGGTGGGAGTACGGAGCGCGCCGCTGGTGGAGACATTGACCAACAACCAGGCGGTCGCACTGAACATCAGCGGGATTTCCACCAGCGGCGGTGATTTTAGCCAGACCAATACCTGTCAACAGCCTGTTGCCCCGGGCGGAACGTGCACGATTGATGTGTACTTCACTCCGTCGGTCACGGGCACACGTACGGGTACGCTCACCATCACCGACGATGCCAGCAACAGCCCGCAAACCGTTGCCCTCACCGGGATCGGGGCTGCGTCCGCGATTTCCGTGTCCCCGACCGCCCTCGTCTTCGGCAACCAGGTTCTGAACACTTCGAGCGCAGGACAGAAGATCACGGTCAGCAATAGTGGCTTTGTGAACCTCACCGTGAATTCGGTATTGGCGAGCGGCGGGTTCTCCAAGACCGATACTTGTACGGGTGTGACGCTGACGCCGGGACAGAATTGCACGATCACGGCCAGCTTCAGTCCAGTGGTGACCGGAGCGATGTCGGGCACGATTACGATTAACGACACCACCCCGGGAGCGCCGCACATCGTCACCATGAGTGGCACAGGACAGGTTGACGTTTCGGTCTCGGCGAACATAGCGTTTCCCGCCACGAATGTGGGCAGCTCCAGCACGCCGCAGACGATGACGCTGACCAACAACCAGAGCCAAAGTCTCAGCTTTACGTTCACGACCAGTGGCGACTTCTCGGCGGTCGGCAGTGGTACGAGTCCGTGTAACGGGACGTTGGCGGCAAAGGCCAAATGTACGTTTGCAGTGACTTTCACGCCGACCTTCAACGGCCAGATAAAAGGCGCGCTGACCATTACGCACAACGCGGCTGGAAGTCCCGCGTCGGGCGGACTGAGTGGAACTGGCCAAAACGGCCCCACGGTGCCGTTGACCTTCAGTCCATCGAACCTGAACTTCGGAAATGTTATTGTGGGCACGCCAGCTTCCAAGACGGTCACCATTAAGAACGTGAGCACGGCGACGGTAACCATCAGCAGCGTCACAGGCAGCGGCTACTTCGTGGTAATACCCAGCGGCGTCGCTCCCTGCGGCGGCGCGCTGCTCGCCGGCAAGTCGTGCACGGTTACGGCCACCTACAAGCCGTTGGTGCCAGGCAGCAGCATCGCTGGCGTCACGGTGATCGACAATGCCGCGGTCAGCACTCAAGTGCAGAATGCAGCGGGCACCGGTATTCTGCCGGTAACCGTGTCTCCCCCCACGATCTCTTTTGGAACGGTAGCGGTGGGAACTACGAGCGCGGTTCAGGTCGTCACCGTCACCAACTTTGTAACGACCCCAGTTCCCATCAACAGCGTGATTGCGAGCGGCGACTACATTTACACCACGGGCGGAGGCATTCCGTGCGGGGCGAACATTCCTGCGAACGGGATTTGTACGCTGGGGGTGGAGTTCAGTCCGACGGTGACGGGCCCGATCAGCGGCAATCTCACGTTGAGTGATGCTGCGGGATCTTCCCCGGAAGTCGTGAACTTGTCAGGTACCGGCCAGTAAGTTGTGGTTTGTGGCGAGACTGCTGCGTGGAAGCAACTGAGCCGCGCAGCAGCG
>JADGNP010000071.1 GCA_017883425.1 Candidatus Sulfotelmatobacter sp.
TGCAATGGACTGTTCAACTCTGACTCCTCTTTCTGTAACTTCATTCCTGAGCTGACGCGCAGGTAACCTCTGTTCCACAATTCAGTTTTGTGAGGTAGAACTGCGGCAGCGCCTCGGCTTCCGCCGCGGGCAAGATCCGTACCCTGCCCACTCCCTGCTTCAATGCCTGTCGACACGCTTCCAGCTTGGGCAGCATGCCTCCACTGATGATCGATCCGTCGACCATATCCTGCGCCTGCTTGGTGCTCAGCCACGGAATCACGGTTCCTTCCGCATCTTTCACCCCGGGCACGTCCGTCAGGAAGATGAGTGCATTCGCGTGGCAGGCCGCTGCACAAGCGGCCGCCATTTCGTCGGCATTCACGTTGTAATACTCGCCGTCCGCTCCCAGCGCGAGCGATGCGAGAACGGGGATTCCTCCCTGCTGCCACAGCGCTTCGATCCAGCACGGTTCCGCAAAGCAAATCTCGCCGACGAATCCCAGATCGTTGCCCCGAATATGTTTGCGCCGAGCGCGGAAGCTCATGCCATCGCCGCCGCAGAATCCGACCGCGGGCATGCCCGCCGCCTGGATCGCGGCCACGAGTTGCTTGTTGACCATCCCGCCCAGCACCATGAGCGCTACATCGCGCGTTTCGGCATCGGTGACGCGGAGCCCGCCGATGAACTCGCTCTGCTTCCCGAGTTGCTTCAGAACGCGGGTCAGCGCACTGCCGCCGCCGTGAACCACGGCCACGCGATGGCCATCCTGCGCCAGTTCCGCAATCGCCCGAGCGCATTTGCGCAGAGTGGGAGCATCGTCGAGCGCGGCTCCTCCGATCTTGACCACGATCGTCACTGCAGGCCCTCGTCTTCCGACCACCCATACATAAGATTCATGTTCTGCACCGCCTGGCCGGCAGCGCCCTTCAGCAGGTTGTCGATACAGGAGATCAACACCAGCCGCCGGCCGTCCTCTGCCAGGCAAAATCCCAGATCGCAGTAGTTCGTCTGCAGGGAAAACTGCACCTGCGGAAGCTTCGGTGTCTGAAAAACCCGCACCCAGCGTTTGCCCGAATAGAAGTTCCGAAAGCACGACTCCACTTCCAACGGCGTCATTTCGCGGCTGAGGTGCAAATAGATCGTCGACAAAATCCCGCGTGGAATCGGAAGCAGATGCGGCGTAAAGATCAACTCCTGAGCATTCAGTCCAAGTTGTTCGACCATCTCTCCCACATGCCTGTGGTTAAAGATCGAATACGCAGACAGGTTGTCGGCCACCGACACAAAGTGCGTTTTGGCGGAAGGCTCCTTGCCCGCCCCAGACACGCCAGACTTCGAATCGGAGACGATCCCGTGATTTCGATCGACAACTCCGGCCTTGAGCAGCGGCGCCAGGGCCAGGATCACCGACGTCGCGTAGCAGCCGGGATTGGCCACCAGCGTGGCATTGGCCACGCGATCGCCATTCAATTCGGGTAGTCCGTAGACCGCCTTCTCGGTGAGTTCCGCGGCCGTGATCGCATCCGAGTCCTGAAAGTTGTAGATCGCGCGGTGTTGCTCCTGCTTCAATCGCCACGCTCCGCTTAGATCGATGACGCGTAGGCCATGAGACAGTGCCTCAGGCACAAGCGCGCGCGATGCCTCATGCGGCGTGGCCAGGAACAGCAACTCTACTCCCTGCTGCTTCAACGCCGGCCACGAGAGCGAGTGCAGCGGGTAACCGCCATTGCCGGAAAGAACCGGAAACACGTCCGCCAAGTCCGAGGCACCGCCATTGTCGGTAGAGCGCCGAAGCAGAACTGGTTTTTCCAGCCGGGGATGACGCAGAAGAATCCGCGTCAGCTCCAGGCCGGAATATCCGGTCGCTCCCAGGACAGCGGTTTTTAGTTTCGCGCTCATCTAGCTCAGCATTTCCTCAATCCGCCCAGCCAGCTTCCGGGCATCATCCTTGTCCGGACAAACAATCAGGATGGTGTCGTCCCCGGCAATCGTGCCGACCACCTCGGACCAATCGGCCTCGTCTAAGGCCGCTGCCACGGGCTGCGCGCTGCCCACGATGGTTTTGATCACCAGCAGATTCTGGGCTGATCGAATATCCAGGACGAACTCCCGCACCAACCGCGACACGGGAGGCAGCGCCACCCCGGTCGCATTCTCCCCTTGGGGCAGGGAATAGCCGTGGGAGGTTTTGCTCAGATTCAGGTCGCGGATGTCCCGCGACAGGGTAGCCTGTCCGACCTTGAACCCCCGCTTCCGCAGGAGCCGCTGAAGGTCCTCCTGGCTGGCGATGGAGCCGTGCTTCAGCACTTCCAGGACCGCCCGTTGCCGCAGTGTTTTATTCATAATGAATAAATATGCACGATGGTGAATAAATATTTCCCTATCTTACGGACCTGGTCCGAAATGTCAAGAAAAAAGGGTAGCGGTGCAGTTTGGATCCTTGGCCGTGTTTTTGAAGGCGTCATCCCGAACCCGGCGCAGTTCAGCCGGGTGAGGGATCTAGCGTGGGAGCGTCCCAAAAGCGCTGCCGGTCTGCGTGCGAGATCCTTCCCTCCGCCTGAAGAACGGCTACGGTCAGGATGACTTCCCATAGGAAGGGGGAGATCGACACTCAAACTGCACCACTACCGAAAAAAGACCCTTCCAAGTTGCTTTTCGGAGCCCGAGACGAGGAAACAAGTTTGAGGGATGGCTCATGAAAAACGTACATCGAACGCCGCTGCTTGATAGACTACTTCGCGGTCAAGAACGAGGTAGCGCCGCCGTCCCGGCGGCTGGGAGCCTGCCCTGAGTGGAGCCGAAGGGGCGGGCGTCCTCGCCCGCCGCGTCGAGAGCGCGGGCCAGCCGGCAAGATGCCGGCGCTACTTCTGACGCCGGAGATGCGAATGAACCCGAAGCCCACCCTGATGGCGGAGTTGATTGCGGAGTTCCTCGGCACCTTTGTGCTGATCCTGTTTGGCAACGGCGTTGTTGCCATGGTCGTGCTCTTTCCGTCGAGCCACCCGGGTGAGACCATTCATGGGGGGTTCACCAACATCACCCTGGGCTGGGGTCTCGGTGTGACGATGGGGATTTATGTCGCGGGCAAGATCTCGGGAGCGCATCTGAATCCCGCGGTGTCCCTGGCGTTTGCGGTCTTCCGTGGCTTTCCGTGGCGGAAGGTTCTGCCCTACTCCATCGCTCAGACTGCGGGTGCCTTTGCTGCGGCTGCCCTCGTATTCTGGAATTACTTGCCGGCGTTCCGGCAGGTCGATCCGCAACTGGAGCACACCGCCGGCATATTCACGACCTTCCCGGCCTTCCCCGGCTTCCCGCAGGCAGGCTTTCTCGACCAGACGATCGGCACCGCGCTGCTGGTGCTTCTGGTCTTCGCGATCATCGACGAATTCAACTTGCCTCCGGGAGCGAACCTCACTCCCGTGCTGATCGGGTTGGTCGTCGTGGCCATCGGCATCAGTTTCGGCGGCATGCATGGATATGCAATCAATCCGGCGCGTGATTTCGGCCCGCGTCTGTTCACCGTGTTCGCCGGATTTCGCAACAACGGCCTCACCGACGGAACCCGGGTGTGGTGGATCCCTGTCGTCGCACCATTGCTCGGAGGTTTGGTGGGAGCGGCCATCTATGACTTCGGCATCCGGCGCTTCTTGCGCCCTTCCTAGTCGACTCGGGGCGCGCAGGATATTCGAGGAGGTACCGTGCAATACGTGCTAGCGCTGGACCAGGGCACAACCAGTTCGCGTGCTCTCTTGTTCGATGAGCAGGGAGCAGTTCGCTCGGTCGCTCAACGGGAATTCGAGCAGATCTTTCCGCAGCCGGGATGGGTCGAGCACAATCCAGAGCAGATCGCTTCCTCCCAAATCGCAGTGGCGTTAGAGGCGCTGGCTCAGGCTGCGGCACGGCCGAGCGATGTGGCGGCCATCGGCATCGCCAACCAGCGTGAGACCACGATCGTGTGGAATCGCGAGACCGGCATACCGGTCTACAACGCGATCGTCTGGCAGGACCGTCGCACCGCTGATTTCTGCGAACGGCTTAGGAGTGAAGGCCACGGTCCCCTGATCCAGCAGCGCACCGGCCTGCTGATTGATTCCTATTTCTCCGCTAGCAAGATTTCTTGGATTCTGGACAACGTTCCCGGCACGCGCAGCCTCGCCGAAGCGGGCAAGCTTGCCTTCGGTACCGTGGACGCTTGGCTGCTCTGGAAGCTGACCGGTGGCCGAGTTCACGCCACCGACGCCAGCAATGCCTCGCGCACCATGCTCTTCAACATCCACACTGGTGCCTGGGATTCCGAACTCCTCGATCTGTTTCGAGTCCCAATATCAATGATGCCTGCCGTGCGGTCTTCCAGCGAGGTCTACGGCGAAGCGAGCGCGGTGAATGGTCTGCAGAGGATTCCTCTCGCAGGCATTGCCGGCGATCAGCAAGCCGCTCTGTTCGGTCAGCGATGCACCCGGCCCGGCCTGACCAAGAACACCTACGGCACCGGCTGCTTCATGCTGCAGAACACAGGCCGCCGTGCGGTACCGTCTTCCAATCGACTGGTCACTACCGTGGCCTGGAAGATAGGAGATGTAACCGAGTATGCCCTTGAGGGCAGCGTCTTTGTTGGCGGCGCGGTCGTGCAGTGGCTGCGCGACGGGCTCGGCTTGATTCGCCGGTCAGAAGAAGTCGAGTCGCTGGCCAAGTCCGTGCCCGACAATGGCGGCGTCTATTTCGTTCCGGCTTTCGTTGGATTGGGTGCCCCGCACTGGGATTCCTACGCGCGCGGCTCGATCTTTGGACTCACCCGCGGTGCCACCGCAGGTCACCTCGCCCGTGCAGCGCTGGAGAGCATTGCCTACCAGGTGGCGGATTTGCTGGATGCGATGCGTCTGGATTCCGGCGACTCTGTGCAGGAACTGCGAGTCGATGGCGGCGCCGCCGCCAACGACAGCCTCATGCAATTTCAGTCCGACATTCTTGGAGTGCCGGTCGTTCGCCCTGCCGTGACGGAAACGACGGCGCTCGGAGCCGCATACCTGGCCGGCCTGGCAGTCGGTTTCTGGAAGACCGATCTCGATGCGTCCTCCGCAGCCAAGGATCGCCGCTTTGAACCGCAACTGCCAGCGTCTCAGGCACGCCTATTGCGGAACCGTTGGAACCAGGCTGTCTCGCGATCCAAAAACTGGGAGTCCGGCTCGACCGAAACTAAGTAATCCGGTTTTCTCAGCGCTCTTCGCGAACTCTCAGCGCCCTTCGCGGTTAAAGGCTTTCTCCGTGTGTTCGTACCAGAACACCGCCCCCTTGGTAATGGGCGGCAGTGTGTAGGTGATGCTGTCTCCATGACGAATTCCCTTGACCGTTTGTCGCTCGCCAAGAAACGGAAGGAAGAAGCCCTGGCCTTCGACCTTTGATGTCACCCGAACTTCGACGCCGGTTTGTGGCGTCTGAACGGGATTGGAACCCCCGCGCAGTCCGGCAAAGTTGGCGAAGAAGCAGTTGATGTGGCCATCGGAAGTGCGGGCGATCGACGTCGCCACCTGCGGCCCAGCTTTGATCTGCACCGTGTTTCCACCCTGCAGGCTGTCGAAGAATTCGTGCTGGGAATCCGGGGACGCGTGTTCGAAGTCTTTTTCCAGCGCCCGGTCATAGGCCCTTCCCGGGCACTCGGGAAACCGAACCACATTCTGCGAACTGCCGATCCCCGTAGCGTCCGTTCCGGTAATCACCAGCCTCTTTCCCTGCGTCGCGAAAGCCTGGAACCAGATCTTTTCCTTGTCCCCCAGCATGCGCACGTCCGGCAAGACCAGCGTCTTGCCGCCGAAATCTCCCAGTGTTCGGGGAGTCACGATCTGAAACTCAAGATGCTTCTGCATCAGCAGAATCAGGATGCCCCGATACGACGCGATGAAATCATCCGCATAATAATTCCGCGTATCGGGCGAAAAGTAAACGCCGACAGGATCGACCGCCGAGCGCGGCAGGTAGAACGTCTTCTCATTCGCCTGAATCCACGAAAAGATTTTCTTGCGCGTTGGCAGGTCGTTCGACCCGGCCATCGAATGCCCCGGCGCGTCCCAGAAATTGGCGCCCGCCATCACCTGCGACATCGCCAGGTTCATCATGGCCTCGCGCTTTTCCACTTTCTTATCGCCATCCCAGGAGTAATTCAGAATCCAGGTGGCCTTCCCCTGCGCGAACGCTCGAAACGAATGCATGCCTACCTGATAGCGGAACCAGTCCAGCGGCGTCCGCGACGACGCCATATGATTCCCGTTGCCAAATTCATATTCGTGCGCAATCGCATCCACCACCCCATACAGGCTGTAGACGTCCGCCCCCACCCGCACCGACTCGCCCTCAATCCCCGGATAAATCTCAGGAATCGTCTTGATCTTCGGATTTACCGCCTTTGCCGTCCGGTCAATCTCGCTCAGAAAATCGGTGAACGTCTGAATCCTGAACTCCACCCACTTGCGGAATGCGGGGTCGGAGAAGTCCCCCAACTTCAAATCATGCTTCGCATCCAGCCCCGTCTTCTGCTTGAACGCCGCCACCGTATAGTCATCGAAGCTGGCCCACGTATCTTCCCATCCGTCGAAATGTGTCATCCAATAGGGAATGTCGATATAAATGCCGTCAATCCCCGTCCCGGCAATCTGCCGTACCCGCTCCATGTAAGTCTTGCGCCACTCCGCAGCGTAAGGACTTACCCACACATCCTCGTCCCCAGCCCGAATCCAAAAAGCTGTTCCTCCACCGAAGATCGCAGGCTCGCCCGTAATCTTCCTCTGCAGCCAGTCCGGATGCTCCTTCGCCAGAGTGTGCGGCGTCTGATCGGCGTGTGCCGTGATGCACTCTGTCCCGGCAATATAGACAAAAGCATAGTTGCCCGCTTTGTGCGCTTCTTCGGCGACGGCGTGAATCGCCTTCAATTTTTCTTCCGGATGAACAAAGCTCTCGTACCGCCCGGGAATATCATTATCCACTTCAATCCCGAATACCCCGCTGGCTTGCGCGCTGCGCACAATCTGCAGCGCATCGCCGCCCTTCAGCGCGTAAGCGCCAATGCGGACGTAGTTGGTCCAGTCCTGTTTCTCGGAATCGGGAGCGGCCCGCAGGCCCAAAGCGAACAGCACTGGAAGGAAGATTGCGAACCAGCTTCTTTGTCTCATGCCAATCCTTGGATGTCTCGTCTTGACCGCCGAACGCGCGCTACTCGCCCGTCGCAGGCACGGTCGGCCACGGGAGGACCAGCCCCAAAATCGTGCTTGTCAAAATTGTGGGTCGGAACATGCGCCAGCAGAGACTTGGCTCCCAGTCCCGCAGCCAGCGTGATCGCTCCGCCAGCCTCCAGAAAAGATCTTCGCTGCATTCTTCAGCCCCTCGGATCGGGCGCCGGTTACAAAGGAAGAGCCTGATCCCGCTGAAGCGGGATCAAGCCTACAGCCACGAGTTGTAGCTAGAACTGGAACCGCGCGCCGAACTGCATTCTACGGAAGTTGTTGGTGGTGGAAGTGACGGTCCCCAAAGCGCCGTCTCCCGATCCAACATCCGGGAAGGCAAAGCGCTGATGGTTGAACGCGTTGAACATTTCGGCCCGCACCTGAAGCAGTTTCCCCTCGTGGATCTTGAATTCTTTGGAGAGCGAGGTATCCAGGTTGCGAATGCCGTCACCTCGCAAATTGGAGAAATGCCGGGGTGCGTTGCCCGGAATATTGTCGCCCGGATCGCCAAAACAATCCTGATTCAGGACACTCCCTCCCGACTTGGCCGCATCGCGATAACTCAGGCCGCTCGAAAGTTGAGAGCAGACCACGTTCGGTCGTTGATTGCCGTCCGCCAGAAGTCCGGCACTGTTGAACAGAGCCAGGGGATTGCCGGATTGCAAGGTGACCACCGTGTTCAATGCCCACCCACCCACGATGCCATCCATCACACGGTTCATGCCGCCTCCGATCCAGCGGCCTCTCCCGAAAGGAAGGTCGAAAATGATAGCGGCCGTTAAGCGGTGCGGGGCGTCATTAGAGCCGATCCCGTGCTCGACTCTGAGGTTGTCGAGTACCTGTGGATTATCCAGACCCAGATTTCCAATCCAGGCATTGCGACCGGCAGACGAATCGTCCGTCGACTTCGAAAAAGTGTAGTTTCCCTCAAAGCTGATGTAGTGGCTGGCGCGCTTCTGGAAGCGAATCTGCAGCGAGTGGTACCACGACGTCGCGATCAGCTTCGGCAGTCCCTCGAACCCGCCGTTAAACTGCGGATAAGGCTCCAGCAGCAACTGCTGCGGAATTGTGTCATCAATGTAAATGGAATCGGTAACGTCGGCTGCGCTAAAAATCGGACTTGCCGGACACCATGAGCCCGTCAGCGCCGCGGCCGACGTGAAGAAGCACTGGAAAGGATTGGGCACTTCGGTGTTCAGATAATTCGATACGGCCGCGCTATTGGGATCGTGGGTCGGGTTTAAAGTCGCGACTAGCGTGTCACGGACTGATGACGGGAGGAAGTTCCGATTACGTGTCGAGATGCCTCCTGCCCCCGCCCACGGCAGATGAGTGCTGCGGTTGGCCGAGTAGTCCACACCTATCACGATCTGCCCCGGGAGCATATGCTGAATTCCCAGATTCCACTGGTAGATCTCTGCATTGCGAGCTGTTCCGGTGTCCAGGTCGCTCGAGTTTCCGAAGCCCCACTGCGCCAGTTTGCCGTAGGTGGTTCCCTGGGGAGGTGCGAGGCCGGCGGGAAATGGGCTAGTGCAGGTGGGCTGGGTGGGCGAAGGTCCAAGACATGCGAACTGGGTCGCGAAGTTGTCCTTAGTGAAAAACATCGACGCGGTTTTCGCAAATGCCGGGCCGGCATACTGGAAGTTGGTGGCGACGTTCATCCCGTAGAACATTCCCGCGCCGCCCCGTAACACGGTATTGGACCCGAGTTGATAGGCGAACCCTAAACGCGGAGCAAAATTGTTTCGATCCACGGGCGAGTTGCGATGGCCGGAAGTGGGAAACACCGAGGTCCCCATGATTTCCCCAATCTGCCCAAAGTCAAGCTCAGGGTTGGCGGGGTCGAGGTTGCGGCTCACCGGAATGCTGATTCCGGTGTCTCCAGTGAAATTGTTGAACTGAAGCCGGTTGAAACGCTCGTTGTAAGGCGTGCTCCATTCATAGCGCAATCCGAGATTAACCGTCAGCTTGGGCGTGACTTTCCAGTCGTCCTGGCCATAGAACGCAGTCTCTTTCGACTCATCCGCCACTGCAGGAACGATGTGAAGCGAGGCATCATGGGGATACCCAAGCAGGATCGTGGCGAACGGGTTGCCCTGTCTGTGATCGTCGTCTCCCAAGCTGTTGTTGGGTTGAGAGGTGGTTACATCGCGCGAGAAGTTGAAAATGCCGGTGGGATTGTCGGGTTGCCAGAAGTTGTTCAGAAAGACGCGCTGCTCGCCTCCGACTTTGATGGAATGCCGTCCTTTCACCCATTGCACGCCAGCGGAGTAACTGACGAGTGTGTGGGCAAAGTGAGTATCCACGCAACACTGGGTAAACAGCGAGAGAAACGGATCATCGACACCGATGGCTGGCACACGCGAAAGTCCGTTTGCGGCCAAGTCCGGAGAGAGACCAAGATCGCTCAGCGTGGGGTACTTGTTGGCCTGAACGGGGGCGTTCACGCGATCTACGCTGACGCGGCCCGTGAAAAGTGCGGTCGGAGTGATGGACCAGTTGTATTCTGCGCCACCGTTCTGAGTGGTGGTTGTACCGATCAAGCCATCACCCTGGTCGCCATTGCCAATAACAGTGGGCGCGGTCAATTGGTCGTGATGACGGCTGTAACGTACTCCGATTCTGTGCTTCGTTGTGAACTGATGATCCACCTTGACGTCGAACTGCCACCCCGGGTCGCTACCAGTAATCACTTCGCGCCAGTTGGGGCTTGGATAGGTAGCGTCGGGTATGTTCGCGTGCGGATACAAGTTCAGAATCGCCTGCCCGATCGGATCGATTTCGCCAGCAGGGATAACGTTATTCGGAAATTGATCGTGTGCACAAGGCGTAACGGATCCTTGGTTCCCAGCACATGGGTCATAGATTCCGGCATTTGCGGATAAGCCATCAGGGTCGTCCGCGGAGTCTTTAGGCAGGTTGGCCGGGCTTAGGTGAAAGTCGCCTGTGCGTTCCAAGTCAGTAGGGACAACCCCCCTCAGATTGATCGGATCCTGCTGACGCACCTTTTCGAGGTCCACAAAAAAGAAGGTCCTGTTCTTCTTGAGAGGCCCCCCCAGCGAGAACCCATACTGATCTCGGATGTGGTCGGGCTTCTCACCGGTGTTGAAGAAATCGCGTGCATCAAATGTCGATCTCTGCCCATACCACCAGCCGCTTCCGTGGAATGCATTCCCACCTTGTTTGAGCACCATGTTCACAATGGTGCCGCCGTTGTTCCCGAACTCGGCGGAGAAGCTGTTGTTCTGGACCTTGAATTCCTGCACGATCTCGACGGAAGGCTGGTAGTAGACGTTGGAGTTGCCTCCCTCGCCTTGCTCCGGCGCGCTGATCGGACTACCGTCGAGGGTTATTTGAGCGGTGGCGTTACGCTGTCCGTTGGAGACGAAGTTGGTGCCGGTCGGATAATTGTCGTTGATCCCGGAACCGGATGTTTCGGTTACCCCACCCGCCAGGAAGACCAACCCAAACATACTGCGGCCGTAAAGCGGAATATCACGCACGTATTCATTCGTGACGTCGGTGCTCATGGCGGCGCTCTCCGTGTCGAGAAGCGGCGCGGCTTCCGTGACCTCCACTGTGGTTATCACGCCCAGTGGATTCAGCGTGAAATCAATCGTCGTCTGCTGGTCCACCTGCAGCACGACGTTCTTCTGTTCGGCCGCTCGGAACCCGGCGGCATCAGCCTTGATCGTGTACACCGCTGGCCGAAGCCCAGTCAGGATGTACAGCCCGTGGTCGTCGCTGCGCGCCGTGACAACGATGCCAGTAGCGTCGTTGGTGATCGTGATCGTCGCCTGTACGACCATCGCACCGCTTTGGTCCTTGACCACCCCGCGGATCTGGGCCGTGTAGCTGGCTTGTCCGAAGACGGCGGGCGCTACCAGGAGCAACGCAATAAGAGTGACAAAACTCAGGAGTGAAGAATGACTGTGACCAGCGACACGCATAGCATCCTCCTTGCGGGAGCTTTCATATCATTACGAGTTAACACTATTACTTTCGGTTATGGCGGAAGTCAAGTCAAATCGCAGCAAAAAGTGAAAATCCGGAGCGGCCCAATGGGAGACCTCTGGCCTGGATTTTTCTGGGACTGCGCTGGAGCACCGTTGGTTTACGACTGCTTCCTTCTTGTTTCATAATGTTTCGTCCAGTAATCTGACGTCTTAGCCGTTTGTTCTGATTTCACTCGCAAATCGTCGTCCGAAGGAACACTGGAATGTCAGTTCTCGTCCGCCAGGGTGTGCAGTTTCTAATGGCCCTTATTCTTCTGCTCATTTCCGCCGTTGCCTTTGCGCGACCGGGAGTGGGTGCCGCGCGTGACGGTGACAACCTCACTCTCTCGAACGATGCCATCACGGCGACGTGGTCCGTCCGTGGCGGGTCGCTGCGTTGGCAAAGTCTGACCAACCATTTCACTGGGGCCACCTTGCCTCTCGGCGGCGGTGTGTTTGAGTTGCTGCCCAAAGAGGGTCCGGTTCTGCGTTCATCCGACTTCAAGGTTGTTGCGGCGCCCGTGCTTCGGGACGTTCCCGCTTCTCCAAATTCGTCCAGAGCTGCCGACCGCTTGCCAGGGCGCGAGTTGCGCGTCGTACTAGAAGACCCTTCCGCAAAAATTCAAATCATTTGGAAAGCGATGCTCCGCGAAGGCGCCAACTACATTCGGCAGGAGGTCACCATCCGCGCGCTGCACCAGCCACTCGCGCTTGCCCAGATCGCCCTCATCGACGCGGTCGTGCCCAGCGCCGCAGTCTCTGGCCATGGGAAAGGATCGCCGGTCACCGCGGGCACCTGGTTCCTGGGCTTCGAGCATCCCTTGTCCGACTGCCGCGTCCGCGCTGACCGCGCCACCTGCTGGCTCGCCCGCGAACTTCCGCTGCAGGCCGGTCAAAGCGTGACCTACTCGTCCGTGATCGGCGTGACCCATGCCACCCAGTTGCGCCGCGACTTCCTGCACTATGTGGAACTGGAACGCGCTCATCCCTATCGAACTTTCTTGCATTACAACTCCTGGTATGACCTCGGATACTTTGATCGCTACAACGAGCAGGACGCGGTCGCCGTGGTCGAGAATTTCGGCGAGCAACTGACGAAGCAGCGTGGTGTCAAACTCGATAGCTTCTTGTTCGACGACGGCTGGGACGATCCGACGACACTGTGGAAGTTCAATCCTGGTTTCCCGGATGGTCTGACGAAAGTGGCGCAAACCGCGGCCAGTTACGGCGCAGCTCCCGGCATCTGGCTTTCCCCATGGGGCGGATACAGCAAGCCGAAGGAGCAGCGTCTCGCCTCCGCCCGCGCGCAGGGATTCGAGCTCAACGAAGGCGGGCTCGCGCTGTCGGGGCCAAAATACTATCGCTACTTTCGCGACACCTGCCTCGACCTGATCGCAAAATACAGCGTGAATCAGTTCAAGTTCGACGGCACGGGCAACGCCAACCAGGTCATCCCAGGGAGCGAGTTCGACAGCGATTTTGACGCAGCCATTCACTTGATCGGGGAACTGCGCGCGAAGAAGCCGGACCTCTACGTCAACCTCACCACCGGAACCTATCCTTCGCCGTTCTGGCTGCTCTATGCCGATTCGATCTGGCGCGGTGGCGACGACCACAGCTTCGCCGGCGTCGGCACCAACCGCCAGCGCTGGATCACCTATCGCGACTCGCAGATCTACCGCTGGGTCATAGAGGAGGGCCCGCTGTTTCCCATGAATTCGCTCATGCTGCACGGGCTCATCTTTGCGCGCTATGCGGAGCGCCTGGGCAGCGATCCCGGCCACGATTTCCCTGACGAAGTGCATTCCTACTTCGGCACCGGGACACAACTGCAGGAGATGTACATCACTCCGTCGCTGCTCTCTTCGCCGGACTGGGATGTCCTGGCCGAGGCGGCAAAGTGGTCGCGCGACAACGCGCAGACGCTCAAAGATTCCCACTGGATTGGAGGCGATCCCGCGCGGCTCGAAGTCTATGGCTGGGCCTCGTGGTCGCACGAGAAGGCAATCGTAACCCTGCGCAATCCGAACGACCAGCCGCAGGATTTTACGGCGAGCCTGTCGACCCTCCTGGAACTGCCTGCACATTCCGCGCACGCCTATGCCGCACGCAGCCCATGGAAGAGTGACAGTGCCCCACCCGTCACCTTCCCCGCGCAGCAACAACACACGTTTCACCTGCAGCCGTTTCAGGTGCTGACCCTGGAACTGCTACCATCCTCCTAGGTGCTTTGTGTAGGCCGAGGATGTTTATGTGGGGACCGCCGCCATCGGCTGTCCGCCGGGCGCAGCCCGGCGACTGCTGCGACTATGCCTGCCCTTTGCACACCCGCAGCCGTGAATGCGCATGAGAGCCGCTGTCCTCACCTCGCCGCACCCGGTTTCACAGCGCCCGCTACGAATCACTGACGTTGCAGATCCCCAACTCAAGGCCGGGTATGTTCTGCTGCGAGTGCGCGCCTGTGGCGTATGCCGCACCGATCTCCACATCGTGGAAGGCGAGCTACCGCCGAAACAGCCCGAAATGATTCCGGGCCATCAGATCGTCGGCGAGGTAGTTGGCGGTGCCACAAGCGAAATTCCTCTCGGCTCGCGCGTCGGGGTTTCCTGGCTCGGCGGGACGGACGGCACCTGCGCCTACTGCAAACGAGGCATGGAAAACCTCTGCGACTCGCCCACCTTCACCGGCTATTCCGTCCCCGGCGGATACGCGGAGTACGCCCTCGCCCGTGCTGACTTTGTGGTCCCACTTCCCGTGGCACTCGACGACCTGCATGCCGCACCTCTGCTTTGCGCCGGAATCATTGGCTTCCGCAGCCTGCGTGTTGCCGGCGTCGAACCCGGCGAGCGCGTTGGGTTATTCGGCTTCGGTGCGTCCGCTCATCTCGCGATCGCCGTGCTCCGCGCGTGGCAGTGCGACGTGTATGTTTCCACCCGAGGAAAGTCTCACCGCGACTTGGCAGCCTCGCTGGGCGCAATCTGGGTAGGAAGTGAAGCCGAGAAGCCGCCAGTGGAACTCGACCGCGCCATCACCTTCGCCCCCAGCGGAGACGTGGTGATCGCCGCGCTGGGAAGCCTGCGCAAGGGCGGCGTGGTCGCGATCAATGCGATTCACCTCGATCGCATTCCCCAGTTCGACTACGACCGTCTTCTATGGGGCGAACGCCAACTCCGCAGCGTGACCAACATGACTCGCGCCGACGCCCGGGACTTCCTTGCACTGGCCGCGCAAATTGGCCTGAAGCCAAAAGTAACCGTGTTTACGCTCGATCAGGCAAACGAAGCGTTGATTGCAGTCAAGAACGATGCAGTGGATGGCGCGGCCGTGATCATGCCGTAGGCCGCGGAGGCTTTGTGTGGGGACAGCCGCCCTCGGCTGTCCGCCGGGCGCAGCCCGGCAGGGGAAACAAAGATTTCCACAGTGTTCCTGCAGGAACGTTTGTCTTACACGGATGTACGTACAGGATTGTGTGAAGTCGTGCCGTGCCAACAAGTTACGGAAACACTCCTGGAGTTCAGAGGCTGGCGACCCTCATCTTGCAGCCAAATGCGAGGGCGGGACGCTCTCGCGACAGCCGGCAAGATGCCGGCGCTACTTTGCCAGGGCGAATGCGGCGATGAAGAGAACGCAGAACGCCACTGCCTGCCCCAGTTCATTCCAACCTAGCCGGCGCACCAGCAATGGCTTCGCTTCCTGGAAGAAGTAGA
>JADGNP010000467.1 GCA_017883425.1 Candidatus Sulfotelmatobacter sp.
CATTTCCGAGGAGATGAAGGCGTGGTCTGCCGCCTTGGCGGGCGAAGTCGGCGGCTGGCCCCAAGTGAGCACACGTTCCTTCTTCGGCTTCACCGCTTTCTACCGCAGAGACAGAATATTTGCCCTGCTGCGACGCACGCGCGGCATGGAAACGGCGAACTCGCTGGCGTTCAAAATGGAAGCTCCGGCCTCGACCGACATCGCTCGTCTCAAGAAGGACCCTCGCATCGGGTCAATCCAGATGCAGAAGGCGCGCTGGTTCAGCTTCGAGATCGCTTCCGACGCCGACTTGCACGAGGCTCTCGGCTGGCTGGGACGGGCATGCGAGGCGGCGGGCAAGAATAAGCAATCACGTTAGTTGCACTGCCCTTGTGATCGGGATCACACGGGCGTATACTCTGTTCGAACGAACGTTCGAATTAGCTCGTCCGCTTCAATTATGGGGAGTCCTTCCACAGCAGCCCGAGTTGCCGCGCGGCGCCCTCGCGCCGCGACCGCTCCAGCCACGCGCTATGACCGGCGCCTGGCGGAGATCCTCGCTCATGCTACCGAGGTTTTCTGCAAGAAGGGATACGAAGGCGCGTCGATGCGCGATCTCTCGCGCGAGAGCGGCATGTCGCTCTCGGGGCTCTACTACTACTTTGAGTCCAAGGAGCGGCTGCTCTACTTGATCCAGAAGCACACGTTCACCACGATTGTGCAGCGGCTGAAAGCGCGGCTGGAAGGCGTGGCCGACGCGGAAGAGCGCGTCCGGATTTTCATCCTCAATCACCTGGAATATTTTCTGGCGAATCAGTCGGCCATGAAGGTCCTCTCGCACGAGGCTGAGGCGCTGAAGAACGGCTTCGCCTCCGAAGTGGCGGCCATCAAGCGGGAATACTACCGGATTTGCGTTGGCCTGCTCGACGACTTGAAGGCTGACCGCGGCCTGCAGTTTTCCACCCGCATTGCCGTGTTGAGCCTGTTCGGCATGATGAATTGGATCTATACCTGGCACAACCCGCGCGTGGATGCGGACGCGGCGTCGATTGCACGCGAGATGAGCGATATCTTTTTACGAGGCGTGATGGCGGGCGGCAGGAAGCGTGGCGACGGGCGTTGAGTCGAGCGCTGTTTTGGGCACGGGCGACAGCAGGTTCCTCGCTTCGCTCGGTAATGACAAAGCTATTTACGGAAACAGTAAGGAGACACAAAGATGGCGACTACAGTGCAGCCGGCAACCGGCGAAACCACCAAGCAGCTTGTTAACTACCGCATCGACGGCGGCGTGGCGGTGATCGAAATGTGCGATCCCCCCGCGAATACTTATACCTACGAAATGAACCGGCAACTGGACGAGGCGATCCTGAAGGCTCGCATGGACAACGACGTCTATGTAATCGTCATGACCGGGGCGGGGGACAAGTTCTTCTCCGCGGGCGCGAACATCAAAATGCTTTGCAGTGTGGACCCGACCTTCAAGTATTACTTCTGCCTGCACGCGAACGAAATGCTGCTGCGGCTCGAACACACGCCGAAACTGGTGATCGCGGCCATTAACGGCCACTGCGTGGGCGGCGGGCTGGAAATCGCCATGGCGGCCGACCTCCGCATCGCGCGCAAAGACGCCGGGAAGATTGGCCTGCCGGAAGTGAACCTCGGGGTGCTTCCGGGAACCGGCGGCACACAGCGGCTCTCGCGCATGGTGGGGAAGAGCAAGGCCATCGAGTTGATGGTGACGGGCAACACGTTCTCGTTCGAAGAGGCGCAGGAGCTTGGCATCGTGAACGACATCTTCGAGCGCGACGGCTTCATGGAGAACATCATGGAATACGCCAAACAGTTCTGCCCGCCCAACAAGGCGTCGAAAGCGGTGGGACGCATCAAGCGCGCGGTGCAGACAGGCTGGGAGATTCCGATGGAGTCGGCGCTGGCGGTCGAGCGTGAGAACCAGCAGTTGCTGTTCCAGAGCGAAGATGCCAAGGAAGGCCTGGCGGCGTACGTGGAAAAGCGTCCGGCGGTGTTCAAGGCAAAATAGCAAAATAGCTCGTGTGGGGACGGGCGCCTCGCCCGTCCGCCGAGCGAAGCTCGGCTTTTGAAGTGAGGATTGGGAATGCTTGCTGCCAGCAAATTGAAAATCTCGACGGGCCGGCTGCTGATTGACGGTCAATGGGTCGATGGCTCGAAGAAGTTCGACACCATCAACCCCGCCACGGGCGAAGTGCTGACGCAAATCGCGGAGGCTTCGCCTGCGGACGTCGATCGGGCGGTTGACGCCGCGCGCCGGGCGTTCGAGGACCGTAGCGGCGCCTGGCGCAAGCTTTCCGCCAGCGAGCGCGGCCGCCTCATATGGAAACTCGCCGACCTGGTCGAGAAGAACATCGACGAGTTGGCCGAACTTGAAACGCTAGACAACGGCAAACCGATCTTCGAGTCGCGCTACGTCGATATGCCGATGGTCATCGACGTCCTGCGCTACTACGCGGGCCTGGCGACAAAAATCCACGGCGAAACGGTCAATACCTTCGAGACCGCATTCACCTACACGCTACGTGAGCCGGTCGGCGTGGTCGGTCTGATTGTTCCCTGGAACTTCCCGTTGCTGCTGGCATCGTGGAAGGTGGGTCCCGCGCTCGCCTGCGGCAACACGGTCGTGTTGAAACCCGCCGAGCAAACTCCGCTGACCACTTTGAAATTCGGAGAACTGGTCGTCGAGGCCGGTTTCCCTGCAGGCGTGGTCAACATTCTGACGGGCGGTCCGGAGACGGGGAAGGCGATCGTGGCGCATCCCGGGATCGACAAGATCGCATTCACCGGTTCAACCGCCGTGGGAAAAGAGATCATGCGCGGAGCAGCCGATACGCTCAAGCGCGTGACCCTGGAACTGGGTGGCAAGTCACCAAATATTGTCTTTGCTGACGCCGACATTGACAGCGCAGTGAAGGGTGCGATCAGCGGCATTTTCTATGGCAAGGGAGAAGTCTGCAACGCCGGTTCGCGGCTGTTTCTTGAGAGCAAGCTGAAAGACGAATTCACCGAGAAGCTGGTCGCCCGCGCTGCGAAGATGCGTCCCGCGGACCCGCTCGATCCGAAGACGCGGTTGGGAGCGATCGTGAGCCAGGAGCAGATGCAGACTGTGCTGGGCTTCATCGAGGCCGGCAAGAAGGATGGCGCAAAGCTGGTTGCCGGCGGTAATCGCGTGGCAGTCGATGGGAGCAAAGGGTTTTTCATCGAGCCCACGATCTTCAGCGACGTGAAGAACGAGATGAAGATCGCCCGGGAAGAGATCTTCGGGCCCGTTCTTTCCGTTCTAACGTTCGATGACATGGATGAGGTCATCGAACAGGCGAACAACAATCCGTACGGCCTCGCCGCGGCGGTTTGGACGCGGGATGTGAAGCGAGCGCACAGCGTCTCGCGCCGCCTGAAAGCGGGCACGGTCTGGATCAATACTTATGGCTTGATGGATGCATCGTTGCCGTTCGGAGGGTACAAGAGTTCAGGCTTCGGGCGCGAGCTCGGAGCGCACGCCGTGGAACATTACACGGAGTTGAAGACGGTTTGGCTGAACATGGCGTAACAAGCATGCCCAGAAAGGTGCACAGAGATCCGATTTGTCCTCAGCGCTCCTCTGTGTTCTCTGTGGTTAGAAAGGTTTGTTGAAATGCCCGGAAAAGTAGCAAAAATCGGAACCTTCAGTGACTGGATCGGTTTGTTCAACGACTGGCGCAAAGACATTGGCGTCAACAGCAGTGACATCGATGCTTTTCACTTCGACACACTTTATGGCGCCATCGACACCGAGGAAATTGAGTTTGGTTCGTACAAGGGCCGCCGAAAGTGGGAAAATCTGCGCCAGATCCCCACCCAGCAGATGCGGGATGCCCTGATGAACATGATCGTCTACCAGGGCGACACCGAGTTCGCCAGCGTCGAACAGCAGCGCAACCTGCTGGTGAACGCGCCCACGGAGTGGGATCGCCGCGCTATCACCCGCGTGATGATCGAAGAAATGCGCCACGGCTGGCAGATGTGCGCCCTGCTGGTCGACCACTTCGGTTACTCGGGCAAGGTTGAGGCGCAAAAAATGCTGGAGCGGCGCGCGTTTGAGAACAAGCGTCTACTGGGCGCCTTCAATGTCGAGGTCGACAACTGGATGGACTTCTTCACCTACACCGACTTCGTGGACCGCGACGGGAAGTTCCAGTTGCAGATGTTCAAGTATTCCGCATTCGCTCCGCTGGGACGCTCCATGTCGTACATGCTGCGCGAAGAAGCCTTCCACATGGGCACGGGCAACGACGGACTGCGGCGCATCGTGGAGGCGGGCGTGGTCCCGGCGTGGCTGATTCAGAAATATCTCAACAAGTGGATTTCGAGTTCTTACGACCTGTTCGGCACGGATCATTCCTCGTCAGCGCACTGGGCGTATGTGTGGGGGGTCAAGGGCCGTTACGATGAGCCGAAGAACGACAAGGCTCCCGACCTCGACGACCTGAACGATTACAACCGCACCCTCTATCGCGA
>JADGNP010000072.1 GCA_017883425.1 Candidatus Sulfotelmatobacter sp.
TTTGAGCCAGCCGTGGTTTCCTCCACCACGTTCCTGGCCGGGACGAATCTGAATCATGGCGTTTCTCCGGTAGTTATTAACTTCTTGTAGTAATCAACTAATAAACATTGGATGCTGCAGGGATGCGGAAAGGTCCAGGCGCGGGCGGCGATGAAAAATTGCGGAAGAAGTCTTGCAAGAGAAGCTGAAATGGGTAAGTTTACTGGTTAGTGTACCGGTATCCCCCCTCCCCCCCGCCCGCTGAAAGCCTTGACTGGCGCGGGGTTTGCAAAATGTGCCTGCAAAATCTTGAGCCCCTAGGACTTAGAGGTCAAAATCTTGACAACAAAGGACTTAGGCCTCCTTGGCGATGGCTGCGTGTACCGCCTCCGCCTTGACAATGATCTGCTGATTTGCGGGTGCAGGCAAGGTTGGATGTCACATGCCAGAAGAATCCCCTGTGGAAATCCTGGATCACGGCACTTTGAATCGCTGGGCAATGGCGCCCGAGGGCGAGACGCTCTCGGGACATCCGGCAAAGCCTGCCCTGAGCAAACGAAGCGCGCCGAAGGGATGCCGGACCTACTCGGCGGCTTCTCTCGCTAAAACCTAGAAGCCGTACCGGGCGACGATCTTCTTTTCTTTTTTTCCAATGACTGCAATTGCGGCGTGTTCGGCGGGCAGAGAAAATGCCAGCGGCACGCCGGTGGCCTGGTCGCGAATGTTAATGGTGGCGTCGTTGGCGGCGTCGGAGACTACGACGTAGAGCATGGAGTCCGCCAGCACCGTGGGAAATACCAGCACACCGGGCGGGAGCGGTGATTGCTGGCTGAACATCGGTGGGAGGTTCAGACGATTTGCGACGTACGCGTAGAGTTCGGAGGTCGAGTGCGAGTCTTCTGCGAGTTCGACGGGGTAGGACGTCCAGAAGATGCGGCCTTTGCCGTGAGGAGTTTCTTTGAGAGTAGATCCATCTTCAAAGCGCAGGGAATCCAGCCAGTTCTGTTGCGGCTGAGCGAAAGCGAGGGCGAGCGAGCGGTCTCCGATGCGGACTGCGGCGTTGTGATAGGTGAGCGGTTCGACGTGGGCGGGAAGTCCGAGTTCGACGGCGCGGTGGACGATCTGCCAGTGCTCGTCGCGGTCCACCGGGCCGGTGACGAGTAGGTTTCCTCCGGCGTCAACATAGTGCAACAGCGCGCGCCATGCCGTTTCGCTCAGCGCTTGTGGGGAGGGCAGGATGGCCAGCTTCGGTGAGCCTAATTTCTCGATCTGATTTTCAGCGATCACGTAGGCGGGCAAGTGGACGTCATAGGCCAGGGCGCGAACTGCGTTCTGCTGCGCCGCTAACTGGAAATCAGCCAGCGCCGAGTACTGGGCGGCCTGCGATGTGATGATTGCGATCGAAGGCTGCTGTGGGTCGCGAAGATGCTCCTGCAACGACGGCGCGAACTGGGCGAAGGCCCGCAGGAGCGAGGCTTCCGGCTTCTCGGTGTAGTCGGTGCGGACGGCGCCGATCGGGGTTTCGTTGCTTTCCGTCATGTCGGAATTCGTGTTCCACAGCCATTCGATGGCTCCGGAACCTTGAATGAAAGACGTGGCGATTTTTCGTTCGAGAAGCGCGGCCTCGCTCTCCGGCGTGCGGCGGGCGATTTCATCGATATTCAACTCGCGCTGCAATCCTGTTTCCTGGATCAGCATGGCTTCGCCGGGCTGCTTGGCGGCGAGCGAATCCCACAGGATGTAATCGTTTTGCCACCAGGAGTGGTTGGTCGTGAAATCGACGGACTGGCCCCAGAAAGCTGGAGAGAGGCGATCTTGAATGCCGCCTTCGTCCTGGCCAACGGTGACGAGTTGTTGCGAGCCGGCAGACCGGATGGTGTCACGCATGGTGCGTGCCCATTGGGCGAATGATTCCTGCGCGAACAGAAGATAGTCATGCAGCCGGAGTGAGTTGGTTCCGGTGTACATGCCTCGCGGAGAGAACTCCTCTTCGCGGGGAAGAGCGATCATGCCTGCGACGGAATCGGGGGAAACATTCCATAGCGCGGCGAGCTTGGCGCGATCGGGATAGCGCTGGCTCAACCAGTTGTTCCAGCTTGCGAGCTCAATGGGATCGCCGTTGGGGCGCGTCCTCCACAGGTGCTGAGAGAAGCTGGGCTCGTTGATGAGATCCCAGGCGAGGAAAGGCACGTCATGGAAGCGCGCAACGACGGACGAAATCAAAGTCTGCTGCCGGCGGACGGCCGCGGGGTCGAGAAAGGCGTTGCTGCCTCCGAGAACATCGGGCAGGAAGGCGAAGAAATTGAACTGCACCGGCAGACCATACTTTCGGGCGGTCATGAGATAGGCCTCAAGCGTGCGCAGGGTGCGCTCGTAGGGCTGACCGTTTTCATCACAGAATTTGTCCCAGCCGGTCCACCATCCGGTGCGGATCATGTTGAGCCCGGCGTCGTGAATCTGGCCGAGATCCTGGTTCCACACGTACACGTTGGGATGCTCGAAATAGAGGCGCTGCACTTCGCTGGACATATAGGTTGTGCCGACCACCGCGAGGGGATGGCCATCGAGTTCGAAGTAGTCGTGGTTCACGCCGAGATGAGGGCCGGAGCGGAGATACGATTCGTCCCGGATCCAGAACGCGGAATGATAGATGGCGCGGACGCGGGCGCCTTCCAGCAACTGCGCCTCGATGATGTAGAGCCCCTTGCCCTCTGGAGCGGGCAGCACGACGGGTTCGTTGGAAGAGGACCCGGCGGTGACGGTCGAGCGATTCGAGGGCTGCGCTTCGGGGAAGGAAGTGATCTTCAGGGAAACGGGTCCCTTGGGTGGCTCTGCCGCGTGCCATTGCACTTGCAGTTCTATGGGTTCGCCGTGGAGGTAGAGCGGCAAGGCCGGGCGCACCGTGAATTCCTCAGCGCCCTGCAATGCGCGCTCCGCAAGGGATTGCGCGAGGCTTGCGTTCTCGAAGAAGTCGCGCGAAAGTTCGGCGTTCACGAAAATCCAACGTCCGCCGTCGAAACCGTTTCGGTAGTGATCGACCTGGAGGACTGGCGCCGACAACTTGCGACCATTCTTGATGCCCCAGGCGAGCGCGTCGAGGCGCGCGTCGATGGAGCCGGCGGCCCCGCCGCGGTGGTAAAGATCGACCGCGCTCAGTCGAATTACGGGGCTGAAGGCGCGCTTCCATGCAAAGTTGGGAAGCTGCAATGGCAACTCGGGATTGGGCTGGAATTGCAGTCCGTCGGAGCCGGGAGTTTCCTGATACTGGTCGATCATGAGCGGACGGATGAAGCGAACGCTGTAGTCGCGAAGATGCCAGCCGCCGGAATCGCGATAGGCGGCGCGAGTGAAGGGCATTCCGCCGAGCACGAGAAGATTGCCGCCGCGGTCCAGAAACTGCTTGATTGCCGGCCATGACTCTTCGGGAAAAGCCGAGCCGTTGGTAAGCACCAGAAGGCGGGCTGACGGCGCGGCCAGGGCATCTCGAAGGCGATCCGCGCCGGCCAGTTGAGCCCCAGGCAACATTGCGGCCAGTTGCGGCGGGGAAGCAACGGCGGAGTCGGCCGCCGGAAATCCTGGTTCACTGAACACGACCACAGCCGACAGGCCGGTTTGGGCAAGGACTGCGGCTTGGCTGATCAGAAAAAAGAAAGCGGCGACTGTGAAGAGTACAGGTTTGCGCATGAGTGTGGCCTGATATGGAGATTCCGACAGGCGGAAACGATTGCAGTCTCGGGCAAGGGAAGTCGATTGTCAAGCTAGAGAAACGATTTTGTAGAGTATCAATCCGATCTCGCGGTAAGAAAAATGCGGAAAAGCGCGCTCTGGCGATGCTATGATGGCCGCGTTCTCTGGTTCGCACACTCTTTGAAGGGTGGACTACAGCACTCATGGCGATCGCAACCCCCAACACTTCTACGACAGCCACGGCGCCGGGCACCGGGCAAAGCTACGGCGCTCCGCTGGCTACGGTGACCACGCTTTTCTTCATGTGGGGATTTCTTACCTGCTTGAATGACATTCTGGTGCCACACCTGAAATCGATTTTTGACCTCAGCTATGCGCAGGTCATGCTGATTCAGTTTGCGTTCTTTGGAGCCTATTTCATTTTCTCCATTCCTTCGGCCAGAATCATTGACTGGATCGGCTACCAGCGATCGATGGTGGTCGGTCTGCTCACCATGGGGCTGGGCGCTTTCCTGTTTGTGCCGGCGGCTAGTGTTCCGTCGTTTCCATTATTTCTGGGTGCCCTGATCGTGCTTGCGGCTGGGATCACCTGCCTGCAGGTGGCAGCGAATCCTTATGTCACCGTATTGGGGAAACCCGAGACGGCTTCGAGCCGGCTGAATCTGACGCAGGCGTTCAACTCCCTGGGCACGTTCCTGGCGCCGTTTTTCGGCGGGTTGCTGATTCTGAGTGCGGCCCCGAAGACGATGAATGACATCCGAGCGATGGCGCCCGACGTCCTGCAGGCTTACCGCTTGCATGAAGCGGCGACGGTCAAGACGCCGTACGTGGGTCTGGGCATTGCGCTCGTAGTATTAGCGGTCGCGATCGGCAGCTTCAAGTTGCCGACCATCGAGCATGCTCAGCACAAGGTCGGGGAGAAGGTGAACGACTCGATCTGGAGGCACCCGAATCTGATCTTCGGCGCCATCGCAATCTTCGTATACGTCGGTGGCGAAGTTTCCATCGGGAGCTTTCTGGTGAACTACTTTGGCCAGCCCGAGATCGGCGGTCTAACGGAAAAAGTTGCGGCCAGCTTCGTCGCTTTTTACTGGGGCGGAGCGATGGTCGGTCGCTTTATCGGCTCCGCACTTTTGCAGAAGGTGAGCACGCGCGGGCTGCTTGGCATTTGTGCGGTGTGCGCGGCGGCTCTGGTCGCCATCTCCATGCTGGCTACGGGACACACCGCGATGTATAGCATCATTCTGGTGGGTTTCTTCAATTCGATCATGTTCCCAAGCATCTTCACGCTGGGGGTGGCCGAGCTTGGTCCGCTCACGGGGGACGGTTCCGGCATCATGATCATGGCCATCGTCGGCGGAGCCATTATTCCGGTGGCGCAAGGTGCAATTGCCGATCGGATCGGCATTCATCATGCATTCTTCCTGCCGGTCGTCTGTTACCTGTACATCCTGTACTTTGCCTTGAGCGGATCGAAGCCGAACAGCCAACGTTACGCCAAGGCGTGACAGCCCGCCCGAAAGTGCGGCAGCGTACAGAGCATCTGGAATCACTGACAGCGTGCCAGCAGTGGTAAGATATTCGCGAAGAGTGCAACTAAAACGATTTAAGAGACCATGGGGCAAATTAAGAAGCCTGGCCAAAAACCAGAGGTGATCACCCTTAAAGCCGTTGCCCAGCATATTGGACTTACTCCCGGCACGGTGTCCGCGGTTCTCAACGATTCGCCGTCGGCCCGTTCCATTCCGCAGGAGACCAAGAACCGAATCCACGCGGCCGCCAAGGAGCTCAACTACCGGCCCAATTTCTTCGCCCGCACGCTGCGCAACAAGCGCACCTATACCATTGGAGTGATTGCGGAAGAGATAGGCGACTCCTACAGCTCGGCAATCATCAGTGGCATTGAGATGTATTTGAGGAAGCGAGATTATTTTTTCCTGACGGTGGTGCACCGGCACGATCCCGTGTTGCTGACTCGATACTCGCAATTGCTGTCGGAGCGGGGAGTCGAGGGCATCATCACCGTGGACACGACCGTGCACGAGGCGCCCACGCTGCCTACGGTTGCCGTTGCCGGCCACAAGAAGGTGAAGGGAGTCACCAACATTGTCCTCGATCACGTACGGGCCGCCGTGCTGGCTCTGAACCACCTCAAGGGTCTATCCCACGAGCGCATCGCTTTCATGAAAGGAAATCCCCTGAGTTCGGATGCGAAGGACCGCTGGGACGCGATCTGCCAGGTGGCCGCGGAGATTGGGATGAAGATCGATCCCGAGTTGACGGTGCAGATCGACACGGACGACCCAACGCCAATGTTGGGCTATCCGTTCACCAAGCAACTTTTGGCGCGCAAGCGGCCGTTTACGGCGCTGTTTGCCTACAATGACATCTCGGCGATCGGGGCGATTCGAGCGTTACTGGAACAGGGACTGCGGGTTCCCCAGGATGTGTCGGTGATGGGGTTCGATGACATTCCGGGGGCTGCGTTTCACACCCCGAGTTTGACCACGGTGCAACAGCCGTTGAACCGAATGGGAGAGGTGGCGGCGCAGGTTTTGTTGGAACGAATTGAAGGGAAGAAAGAATATCCTTGTGAGATCGCGATTGAGCCTGAACTGGTCGTGCGGGAATCTACGGCGAAGGCTCCGGGGGCCTCGTAGCACCACGGTTCCGATATAGTAGCCGCAGAGCGTGCTTCGCCATTCATGCCCCCCTCTGACCCACCAAACGCCTCAACCTCCGCCAAAGCGCTTACGTTCGCTGCCTATGCGTCGTTCGTCCCGATCGGGATCGCGACCGTGCTGCTCGGCCCGATGCTGCCGACGTTGTCGGCGCGGTGGTCGCTGAACTATTCCCAGGCGGGCGCTCTGTTTACCGCGCAGTACCTGGCTTCAACCTTGGCCGTCGCTCTCTCGGGCGTGCTGGTTTCCCGCTGGGGATTTCGATTCGCGATCAAGACTGGACTTCTGCTCATGAGTGCGGGAGTGGGTCTGCTGCTGGCCGGTCCGAAGGTGATGGGGATTCTTTGCATCGGGGCATATGGAGGAGGTCTGGGGCTGGCAGTTCCGGCGGCGAATTTGCTGGTGGCGGAGGTGAATCCTGGGCGGCGCAGCGCGACGCTGAATCTGCTCAACTTCTGCTGGAGCGCGGGCGCGGTGGCATGCCCATTTCTGGTGGCAGCGGCCGCGAAGAGCCATCAGGTTCCGCTCTTTCTGGCGGCGGTGGCCGGCTTCGCGCTTCTGATGGCGATTGGGATCGCGGCCATGCCTTCGTCCATTGTCGAGCCGTCGGCGACTAAGGATGCAGGCCGGACGACGGGTCCGGCAATCCCATGGACGCAGAGCGCTCTGCTGATTCTGGCGGCGCTGTTTTTTCTGTATGTCGGCGTCGAGAACGGTTTCGGGGGATGGGTTGCATCGTACGCGAAGAGCCTGGGGAGCCTGACGCCCGCTCTGTCGCTGATGACGCCCTCGTTTTTCTATGCCGCGCTCATGCTGGGGAGATGGCTGGCGCCGCTGCTGTTGCGAATGATCGACGAAATTCGACTGGTGCAGGCGGGATTATTGGTTGCCTGCGCGGGCATGGCGGGGCTGGTTTTGTCGCATGGCCTGCGGGGGGTGATATTGAGTGCCTGCCTCGCGGGACTGGGGCTTTCTTGCGTGTATCCCATTACGATCTCGCTTTTGTCGCGGGAATTTGGGCCGGCGTCAGCGCGGCTTGGGTCCCTGATGTTCACGCTGTCGAACATTGGAGGGGGACTGCTTCCGTGGATGGTCGGCGTTTCGTCGAATCATTTCGGGAGTCTCAAGGCGGGGCTGGCCGTGCCCCTGATCGGATGCGCGGCGATGTATGGTCTGTATCTGCGAGAGTGGAAGGCGGGGACAGTGGAACCCGCAGTCTAGCGTGGCCTCAGTGCGTTTCATCGAAAAGGTCTCGGAATATACTCCTCGGTCTTTGGCCGCGCATGCGGGGCAGCACAAAAGCTTGAACCGCAAAGGTCGCGAAGGGGACGCGGAGAACGCAAAGACCACCAAAATCGCGTTTCTCTAGCGGCCAGATCAGCCGACTAGGCGCGGACGAGCCTCGCCGCTAGACGAGAGAGCCGGACCAGCCGATACAGCGGGAACAGGGGTCCGGGGAGACGGACCGCCTGCCATTCGCCCGGGCCGGGGGTGAAGACAAGGCGCCGCAGGAATCGCAGGCGATCGACTGGTCGTTCTCGCAGGCGCATCATGAGGCGAAAGTAGGCCAGGGACTCGACGTTGAGAACAGCCTCGTGGAGGATAGGAGTCTGAATCTCATCCACCAGTGCCAGCGTCGCAGGATCTTCGGAGAAACTCTCTTGTGCTGTGGCAGGGATGGCCACGCCTAACAGCCGGTTCGCCAGGAGCATGGTGATGCGCAGGATACGGACCATTCCCAGGACTTTCGCCTGAGATCCGATCCAACTCCAGTTCAGAGTGGGGAGGCTCATGATTCGCGCAATGTCGCAAAGCCAGACCAGGCGTCCCCACACATGCTTGGCAGCGTGCGCCGACAGTACCAGAAGCAAATCCTCGGAGGAGAGCGTCCTCATGGGGTGGCCGGCGACTGCGGCGGTGACTGCCCGCTGGAACAAGCTGCCCATGTCGAAATCCACGGCATAAAAGCGAGGCTGGATCGCCCACTGCACTTCGAGAAGGTTCGGCCCCGCGGTGCCGTCGAAGACAGATTCGTATCCGGATTTCAGATAAGCGCGTTCCTCAGCCTCGGAAAGAGCCAGATGGGGCGTGTAGCCGAGTTCACGGACGGCGTCGCGGATGCGCGGGAAGTCCTGCGGACGGATCAGCAGATCGATATCGCCAGACTGGCGCAGCGCGATGTCGCCGTAGATCACTTCCGCCAGCGCCAGGCCTTTGTAGGGCATGACCTCAATGCCGAGCGCAGACAAGCGCTCAACGATGCGAATCAACTCCCGCGAAAGAAATAGAGCCTTGTGCAGGTTGGTCTGATAGCGCTGTTTGAGCAGGGACATCTGCTCGGGAGGAACGGCATCCTCAACGCCAACGAGGGCCTGATAGAGAAGGGGGTGAGTGCCGTGCCGGTCGGCAAGATCGAAAAGAGGTTTCCAGCGAATCGGTACGCGTGCCAGGAGACGGATGCGGTCTGTCTTTTGCTGGCGGGGGACTTGGGAACATGCGGCTAGTAGTAAGGACCACTCGGCTTCGAGTGCGGCGCTAGTCCCGGGCATGTTTTCGGTTGGACCGGTGGAAGCGAGTCCAGATCACGCAGTAGCGCTCGCCATCGACGGGTTAGCTGAAGCCGGGAGCGCTCGAATCTGCACCAGATTCAACTGCCCCAGGTTTGCCCCAGCGCGTTTCTTGGCCAGCATGTTAGCCGAGGGAATTCCGGTTCTGGCGAAAGATTTCTCGCAATCCTGCGACGAAGGCCCGCGCATGCTTCCTTCCATAAAAGCGAGACCGGGACAACGCGTGCAATTGGAAACGTGGGTGCACGAGGTGCAAGTCGTCAGGTCTTTCAGCCGGATGGAGCGTACTTCGTTCATCTGGTCCGAATGCCGCCAGATGTCGATAAAGCGCTGCTGCCGCACGTTTCCGGTGGGAAGCGGAAACTGGACACAGGGGAAAACCTCACCATAGGGCGAGACGTAGCAGGCGGTGTGGCCGGCGCTGCAGGGCGTGGATTCCAGTTCGCTCTCGCCGGCTTGCGCGGGGATGGCGCAGAACTCGTCCACATCGCCCACCAGCGATGCGTCGCGGAAAACCTGCCGCAGCACGCCTTGTTCAACCCCCAAGTCCACGGTGGAGCGGTTGCCGTCCATCATGGGCGTAACGGTCGGGTCGAGGGTGCATTCCACGCCCAGTTCCGCAGCCAGGGCGCGAACCCCAGGGTAGTCCTGCATGTTCTGGGTCATCAGAACGTTGGCGATGATGACCTTCAGGCCCTGAGACTTGAGGAAGCGGATCGCATCCACGGAGCGTTTGAGCGAACCCGGAATCAGGGTGATGGCATCGTGCACTTCCGGCCGGTGCGAGTAAATGCTGATCTGGACGGATTCGATGCCGAGATCGCGGAGGCGGGCTGCCTCGCGCTCGCGGATCAGGACCGCGTTGGTCTTGAGCTTCACGCAAAACATCAGACGGCGGGCGTGTTCGAGAAGCTCGAAGAAATCCTTGCGCAGAAAAATCTCGCCGCCACTGAGGGTCAGAATGAAGACCCCGGCGTCGGCCATTTCATCGAGCAGGTGCTTGATTTCGGCGGTGGTCATCTCGCCATGATCGTCATGATCGAGATAGCAGTGAACGCAGCGCTCATTGCAGCGGTAGGTCAGGTCGAGCTGAACGCTGAGCGGAATGTTCAGCTTCAGCGCCTTGTCGGACATTTCCTGCAGGAGTGCGCTCATCGGGATTCTCCGGCCATGGGATCCTTCGGCGGAATCGGCTCTTCTGAGATTTGCAGTATCTCATGGCTGGCCAGTTCCCGCGCCAGGGTCTCAGCATCGTGTAAAGCCTCGGCGGGTTCGACCTCGAACTCGGGGCAGATGCGGCGCTCGACGATTTCGTCGAGCGGAGTGGTGCCGTCGGCAGACTGCCATAGGATGGTGGCCGTCTTGTTCAGGGTAAAAAGGGTAGAATCCCGGCCGGACATAATCATCATTTCGCCGTCGAGACTGCGCGCCGCGACCCGCGGATTGCGTGCTACGTAAAGCCTGCTCATCCGATCAGCTCCCAGACCCGGGCATCGGGCACAAAGGTAAGGCGGGACACCGGGACCCGGCTTACGAACTCGAAGGCGGAATGAAAAGTCGATTGCACCAGTTCCTCATCCTCCGCGAAAAAGAGAAGATTAGCAAGCAAAGATCGAGCCGCTTCTCCGGGCGAGATGGGTTCGATGCGATTCTCGGGGCCCTTGGCGAGGAGGTACAGCGCGGCAATGGGCGCGGAAACATTTTCGCCCAGCTTGGCCAGTTCGCCGGTAAATGGAGTGCCGTAAGCGACGTAGCCGGCTTCCTGCTTGCGCACGTATGAAATTTCGTCGGTCAAGAGCGTGACGTCGGGAGGAGCCAGCCGGGAGATCGTCGTCTTGCCGGCCTCGGAAACGCCGGCAAACAGGAAGGCCTTGCCGTTTCGGATGGCGCTGGCGGAGTGCAGCAGGAAGCCTCCCTGGCGGGCCAGCACGAGCGTGTGGACGATGCGAAGCACGGCGTCGATCGAATAGGGATTGGACGTCTGGCGAATCCAGCCGGTGCGGGACGCGGGCTTCCACTCGGCGCGAAAGTCTCCGCGCTCGAGGGTCCAGCGGCCCAAATGTTGGGTCACACGCACTACGGCATTTGGATCGGCGAAGCGGGGCGGGGTGAGGTCCACGTCGAAATCAATCTCTGCACCCCCCTCGGCGCACTCCGAGGAGGTCACAAACCCGGCATAGCGGTCCTGCAGCATGCTGAGGAAGCGCGCGTCCGTCGTATGCACGCGCACCGGCATGCCCCCGATTTCAATCACGAGGCTGAGACGTTCGACGTCGGTGGTTAACTCGGGCAAGGGACGGCTCGATCCTATTACGTTTGAACCCGTGACGTTTGAACGTGAGATTGACGGGAAGTCTGGCGCATGCCGTGTACGCCCACAACGACACGGGCAGCGAAGGTTGAACGTCGAACCAAGGCCGCGACGGCGCGTTCGGAAAAACGCAGACTCCGGCTCGGCTCGATGTATTTCCCGTCCCGCAGGATGAAAGAGACCCTTCCCAGCAGGTCGCTTTCGGACACGGGCGGATCGGGGGCGGGCATGGCATCCCCGCGAGTCACAATTTCCGCATTTTGCGGTTGGCTCCTGGTTACGACGCGGTGAACAAAAAGGCGCCGGTCGCGACCGAACAGGACGATGTCTCCTTCGGAAATGGCGTCGCTGGGGATGCGCTCAATCACGAGCGTGTCTCCGGGCATCACCGCCGGCAGCATGCTCCATCCCGTGACGCGCAAGCGCAGGGTGCCGGACGAGCGCAACACTTCGCTCGCCAGTTCGCACTTGAGGGCGTTCTCATCGCCCAAGATTGACGCGGATGAAATCATGACACCTTGGGGGTTGAGTTGCAGGTCAGAGAAGTGCCACTGATTTTTCCGCAGGAAAGCGCGGTCGTTACAAACACCCGTTCGTAGCGAAAGGCCGGCTTCTCGTACGGTTTCTTGTTGGTCGCCGGTGTACGCGGTTCGTCAGAGGAAAAACTATTCGTAGCCATTAGGGATCCCGCCTATTGTAATGTCGACTGGGAGGCCTGCATCGCGCAGCCACCCGTGCCGCCGGATGTTGAACAAAGTTGATTGCCCAGAGTGAAAAAGTATACCTGAGAAGCTCCGGCCAAAGTGCCGCTGCCCACGGAGTTGTCGATAATAATTCCGCCTGTGCCCGCGGTTGAGACGAGAGCTGCGTTCGGCCAGGGGCCGGCATTGATCCAAATCATCGCGCCGTCTGTCGTATTACCGCCAACAGTCGTGTTCCAAACGGGAGTGGTGGCACCCGTAATCGCGGTCACGTTCGCTATCTCGACGTTGGTGCCGTCGAAAATACGGGCGCGAAAGCCGAAGGAACGGTTGGGTGCCCAAGGCGCCAACGCGGTCGCCGTGGTGAGCCCCTGGTTCAGCCAAGTGACGCCGCCGTCGACCTGCTTCGCACCCGCCCCGGCTGGCCAGACGGGAGCGGTCGCTGCCGTGGTGCCGGCGACGATAGCCACATTGATGTAGAGCGTGTTGTTCGCAGTCCTGAGGACCATGATCTCTTGACCTGCGTTATAGTGCGTGGAGGCCTGCCACGGCGTATCGACGAAATTCATCATGCAGCCCTTTCCGGGGGGCGGGCCGCAGGGCGTCGGGCGGGCGTTGTTTTGCACGCTAAAGAACACGTGCTCTGTGTTGGCTCCGCTGGCATTTGGGATCGAAAAGTCGGTCACGGGAGAACAGGAGGGCTTATTGGCGGCGGGAGTCAGCGCTGCTACCGGTGCGACCGTGCCGAAAGCTCCGGCCGAAATCGGGACCCGGTAGAGAGTTGGGCCGGCCCCCGTATTGCCGCAAACATAAAGGTTTCCCGTGCCCCCCACCGTGTTGTAGTACGTGCTGTCAAAGCCGCCGATATACAAGGGATTGGGATTGGGCAAGGTCCCATTGACTACGCTGTTGCCGACGGTCACTTTTGTCCCACTGGTGTTTGCCGCGAAGGTCGTGCTGAGCAGGTAGACCGCGGAGCAGGCAACACCGGCAGCGCAATTTGCCGTGCCGTCGCTGGACGCGAATACATAGACCAGGCCCCTGGTCTGATCCAAAACTGGGCTTTGCACGAGCCCGGTGCCGAAATCCAATTGGAGGGACGTTGTCGTCGCGCCCGTCGCGGAGGCGACCCGGTGGAAGAACCCGCCCTCGTCGCCCACAAACACATTCTTGGATACGCGGTCGTAAACCGGGTCGGAAAGCCTATTAGGATTATTCGTCTTGACTTGGACCGGGAACCCGCCACCGTGGACTTCCTTCGGAGTGCCCTTGAAGACGCCTGTAAGTTTATGGAGCCAGCCGTTCGCGCCGCCTACCCATGCAATGTCGTTGGTGTAGTCGTAAAAGGGCGATGAAGTTCTGTCATCCGTTGCGACCCCGTTCCCATCGTGCAGGAAAACTTCCGTCATGCACGGGGCAACGCAAGTGGGATAAAGCGCGGCGGATACCACCGTGGGCACCCCTGGCGAGCCTACGGTTTCGGTGGCGGAAGCTTTCCACTTCAGAAGAACCAAGCCCGCCAGGCCCGTGGGGCTACCTGAGGTCTGCACAAACGCGACCTGCGTTCCATCCAGCGAAAGCACCGGGGAAGTGAGGATCACCCCGCCAGTGTTGTACGCCCAGTAGACCGAGGGCACGGTGCCCGAGCATCCGGAATAAAGGTTGTCAAACGCGACCACGCTCGCCTGCGTCCCGGCCCCCAACAGGCCCGTGCTGTAGACCACGTAATCCGGCGTTGTGGCGCTGCCGCAGTTCGCGGTGGTGGTGCTGAACGAGAACTTGGCGGGATAGTTGCCGGCGCCCGGCGCGGCGTTGAGGCCGAGATCCTCCGACCAGAGGCCGCTGCTTGCGGCGCTGCTGCCCGTCTGGGGGCGCACCGAAGTCAGATCGGACGCTTCTGGGCTCAGCACCAGCGACTGCTCCCGGCGATGGAGTTGCTGCCAGTAGCGCGGATCCTCGCTCACACTAGCGAGTTGCTCCGCCGAATCTGGGCGCGAGAAGATAACATGACTGTGACTCCAGTCGGTGGGCAACGGGATTCCGTGCCTGGCGGGTTTGGCCGCCTGGCCGGTTAACACCCACCCCAGAACCACCAATCCAGACAAGCTCACACCCAACCGGAGAAATCGTGCGGCAGTACCGTTCATTGTCCTGACTCCAGGGTCGCGCGAGATGCAAAAGAATTGCGGGCTGTGCTCAAAAATACCCCGTTGTTAAATCCGTCCCTAGTTCAGTGGAGCCGCAGTCTGGATGACAGACCTCGATCTTCGCTCTGGCTGATCGTCTTTCCCAAACTCACATGCTCGAATCGCCAATGGAGAGTGGACGTATGCTTCCCATTGGTTGGCTGGATTGGTGCTGATTTTACTCTTTCTCGAGGACGCAAGCAAACAAGGTTTTCCTGGGTTCCTGGGTGATCTGACACCCCGCATCAGCGGAGAAGCCCCGACCATACCCGGCGAGGTTCTAATCAGGCGTGGGGCGGCGGGGTCGGGATTGAACCGCCCTCTTCCGGTCGGTTGAGGCCGGACGTTTCACCAAGACCACTTCCGCCGCACCCACTAACCTTCCCCGGACTCCCAGCACCCTAGTTAACCAGTTGAAACGTTGTCACAAAAGCCGAACACGAATCTCGTTCGCCTTCCCGAGAATGGCACAAGCGTCCTGCGTCCCGGCAGGGAAATTGTGATAGTAATTTGTCCCTTGGGTCATGCCGATTTCAGGAATCTGGTTCCAGCACATTCCCGAGCGTACTTAACGCCGTGATCTGTGCCCCGACGACTTCAGTCTTTTTCTTGTGATCCCGCCATGCGGCCAGCGAGAGCGCCACGCCGATCACGATCAGCACCAGCGCGACCGTCGCCAACCAGG
>JADGNP010000468.1 GCA_017883425.1 Candidatus Sulfotelmatobacter sp.
ATGGGCTTGATGGCGGGGCCGCTGAGCCCGCCCACGATATTTGACAGGCGTGGCTTGCGCGTTTCTGCGTCGATGGCCATGCCGACGAATGTGTTGACGAGGGAAATGACGTCGGCGCCCGCATCGGCGGCGACTCGCGCCATTCTCGCAATGCTGGTGACGTTGGGGGAAAGCTTCACGATCAGCGGCCGCCGCGATGCCGACTTCGCGGTGGCCACTATTTCCTCGAGCAGAACCGGGTCGCTGCCAAAAGCGATGCCCCCGCGCTTGGTGTTGGGACAGGAGACATTGAGCTCGTAGGCGGCAATACCCTCGCCTTCGTTGAGAATGCGGATCACGTCCTGGTAGTCCTCACGCGAGTTGCCGAAGACATTGGCGATGACGACGATGTTCTTTTCGCGATTGAGGCGGGGCAGCGTTTCCTGCACGAAGGCGCGCGCGCCGATATTTTGCAGCCCGATCGAGTTCAACATTCCGGCGGCGGTCTCGAACAGGCGCGGCGGCGGATTCCCCGGCATCGGCTCCTTCGATAGCCCCTTCACCACGAACCCGCCCAGCTTGTGCAGGCTGACGATGTCTTCGAACTCGATGCCGTAGCCGAAAGTCCCGCTGGCCGCGATCACCGGGTTCTTGAATTGCAGCCCGGCAAAGCTCACGCTGAGGTCGGGCGGGGCGTTCGACCAGCGTGGCCGCGGGACATCTTTCATTGCGCGCTCCGGCCGGGCTGGCGCAGCGCTTCGGTGAGCACGCGCCCAACTTCCTTCGACGGCGCATTAATGCCGAGCAGGGAAGCGAGCGTGGCCACCATATCCACCGGCTCACAATGGGTGCGATAGGTCCCCGGTTCGAACGGCAGGCCGAAGAACGCAACGGGAACGTGCGTGTCGTAAAAATAGGGTGTTCCGTGGGTGGCCTGGCCGCCCTCCCACAGCGAGACGGTGAATGGCGGCGGAACCGATAGCACCCACCAGCCGCCGTACGGCGAGTAGCTGTGCAGGTACTGAATGCCCTCGGCGGTGTTGGGCGCCTCGCCGCGCGCAAGCTGGGAGCGAGTGTAGTAACCGCGCATGCCGACCTGCTTCAGCGCCTCGCCGGCCGCGTGTTCCGCATCCTCTTCCTTGATCTTTGCGGCAGTGAATGCGTCTTCATTGAGAAAAACGTTCGTCACGCTGAACGCGCGCAGGTAGGAGACGTTTTTCCCCGGCGAGAAGCGCGCGTTTAACGCGGCGTTCACCTGTTCGCCGAGTTTCTTGAAACGAACGTCGGCAGCCGGAATCTTCAGGCTTGCCGCGTATTCCGGCGCGGGGCCGACACCGTGATCGGAAGAGAGAGCCAGCCAAACGTTCGCCAGCCCGATGCGCTGGCCGATAAACGAGAAGAAGCTGCTGAGCTGGCGGTCGGTGGCAAGAATCATGGCGGGCATCTGCGGCGCATTCGGGCCCAGTGCGTGGCCGAGGAGGTCGTTTGCAGAAAGGCTGACGATCAGCAGGTCGGTAGTGGGCCCTTCGCCGAGCTTTTCGCGCTCGATGATGTCGCGCGCGAATTCGAGCTCGTAGTCGTTGGCCTGCGGGGTTTTGCCGACGATGTTGTACCAATCGGCGATCCCGGCCTTAGCTGGCTTCCTCGCATTGCCCATGACTTTGCCGGAGGCGTTTTTCCACTCCTGGTTCCAGTAGCCCTCGGCCTTGCCCGAAGCGTTGAGCTTGGCGACCCAGTCGGGCAGCGCGTTCATGTAATAGGTCGAGGTCTGCCAGTGGCCGTTGTCCGCATCCACCCAGTAGGCGGCATTCGCGGTGTAACCGCCCGGCAGTACCGCCGCGCGCGGCTTCAGCGAAATGGCGAAGACGCGCGATTTGTTGTCGGTGGAGAGCTTCAGCTCGTCGCCGATGGTGTCGGCCAGAAGCACGCGCGGGGAAAACCCGGCGCCGGTTCCGTCGAGCAGCTTTACCGTGTCGTCGGAGCCGACGGGAACCATCTTCTTGCGCGCCCCGTCCCACCACTCGTTGGCGAAAACTCCGTGGCCGTCGCTGTAGGCGCCGGTGAACAGCGTCGCATGTCCGGGACCGGTCTCGGTATTGGCGTAGTTGTAGTTGCAATTCACGAAGTGCGCGCCGAGGTCGGTGAAGAGCCGGAAACCGCCCTGGCCGAGCTGGCCGTGAACCCGGTCGAGGTAATCGCCGCGGAACTGGTCGATGATAATGATCACGACCAGCTTCGGCTGCGCGTCATAGGCCGATGCCGGGGCGAAACCGGCCAGCGCGAGACATACCAGCAGTACCGCAAAAGTGCGTTGCAGGATAGTTTTCATGCGACAGTAGTTTACCGCCTGCGGAGGAAAAAGCATCGGCTGGTGGCCCATATCTGTTTCTTACTATGACGGTGGGGGCTGGCCCACCCTTTACTTCACCAAGAAACTGAGAGTCGGTTGCCCCATCCTTCCGCCCGCTTTTGGCGGAGGATGGGGGTATTTCGTGGGCCATCAGGAATTCCATGAATATTTCCAAATCTGGGTGGCTGGTGGCCCACGTCCGGTAGTTCAATCTGACGGTGCCCCTCGTCCGCCCGCCTTTGGCAGATGGGGGACGTAGGGATCGCCGGTTGCTCCAAGTTCGCCCGCAGTTCCGCGGCCTGGTTGGAACCGCAGTAAGCGCGACACGAAGATAGGTAACGATAGATCCTCTCTCTAACAATGTCGGCGTTGTCAAGGACCCTTAGCGTAAGTTTGGCCTCAGTCACGGGACGGGAAACGGGCTACTCGGATGTCCGGGCAGCCCTATTTCACAAGACCCACAATCAGTCCGCTGGGCCCGGGCAGGTTGATCCGGCATACCTCGCTGAACCCCGCATCCTTCATCCAATCGGTGTATTCCAACTCGCTGTAACTGGCGCCGGCGTCGGTGGCAACGAGCATGTTCAGGGAGAACAGTGCCGCGTGGTTCGGTACGGTCTTGTCGGGATTGAGGATGAAGTCTTGTACGACCAGGCGGCCGTTCGGCGCGAGTGCCTGGTGTGCCCGGCGGAAGACGTTCCGGTTCTGCTCCTCGGAAAACATGTGGCAGATCGCGTTCAGCATGATGATGTCGTAGCTGGAACCAAAGTCGTCCAGGAGCATGTCCCCAGGGCGGAGGCTGACTTGCGCTGAGACGCCGGCTTTGCTGACGTACTCGGCGGTGAGCGGCACTACCTCCGGGAGGTCAAGAATCTCGCACTGCACGTCTGGGCAAGCTTTTGCGAACGCGATGGAATAGGCGCCGGAGCCGCCACCCAGATCGAGAATGCGGCGAACCCCGGCCGTGCCCAGCGCCTTGACCACCAGCGGGGCACGATCTTTGGCGATACGTTGCATTCCGGCAATGAAGTTCTGCGTCCATTCGGGCGCAGTGTCGCGATCAATCGGTACGCGGGTACCACTGCGGACAGCGTCAGTCAGTGTGCTCCAGCGATGCCAGATGTTGGCTGTGTGCAGCAGACCATTGCGGTGGTTGTCTTTGGAGCCCTGAACAAAGAAACGAGCAGACTCGGACGTGTTCCTGTAAATGTCGCCGCTCTTCGAGAGCAATCCCAAGGCGACGAGCGCGTTCAGCAACATGCCGACGGCGCGGGCACTGGCGTGGATCCTCGTCCCAATCCGTTCGGCACTAGCGCCGTCTCCGACGGCGGTAAAGATATCGAGTTCAAGTGCCGTAAGAATGCAACGACTCGGCATGTAGCCGCGAATCATCTGCTCCAGGCGATCGGGCAGCATCCCTGCTTCATCGCGGGCAGCCATGGCGGCGCGGAACTTTTCCCCATGTTCGACTGACATGGCCTTCATCGCATGGGCATCGTTCCACACTAGGCGATCCACAGACTTGCCATCGTGCAGATGCGTACCGACGATTTCAGATACGTCAGCCGGTTGCACACGCCGGTACCACACTCCTGCTGGATAGACGACCATCACAGGACCTTCATCGCACAGTCCCATGCAGCCGCAGGTCGTGAGCTGCACATCGCTGCTCAGGCCGCGTGCGTGCATCTCGCGATCGAGCGCGTCGAGCACAGCCAACGATCCGCTGGCCGGGCAGGAAGCGACGCCTTCTGGTTTTTGCTGGGTGCAAACGAAGAGATGAAAGCGGAACGGTTCCATTGCATTCTCCGATCGTAGATGGATGGTAACGCTTTATCTCGCACCCACGGAACGATTCCTGCGAGTCTGCGGGAATGTCCGCTTGATGGTTCCGGAGGCTGGCCCATCCTTTCCGGAAATCTAAACTTAGATGGTTGCCCCACCCTTCCGCCCGGGTTTGGCGGAGGGTGGGGATTTTCGCAATCAGAAATCAGAAATCGAAAATCAGAAATGCCGGGGTGCCCCACCCTGACCGGTTTTGGAAGGGTGGGTAGCCCCCGTCCCGGTGTTACATTAGCTTCTTATGCTCGACCTGAACTTCGTACGAGACAACCTGCCGCTGCTGGAGGAGAAACTGCGCGCGCGCGGCATGGACCCCAAAGAAGTCCTG
>JADGNP010000469.1 GCA_017883425.1 Candidatus Sulfotelmatobacter sp.
GTTGGCATTCCACCTGCTCTCCTAGACCTGAATATATAGAGTGCAAAGAGTTTTGCTGGTAATGTTGTCGCAGTTCGGGCGCCCGCAGCAAGCCCTTTATCCGCTCTGCAAGCGATAAGGAGGTTTATGGAAGCGATCGATCAACATCCCAAGTCTTGGAACAGTACCAAGGCATACACCATGGCCGTAATCGCCCTGATTCTGGGCCTGGCCATCGGCTACTTGGTGAACTCGCCCAGAGAAACGGGGTCCACTGTTCCGGGAGCCGCCGTCGCGCAACGTCCCGTGCCGGGCGGCGGGAAGGGAACGATGCCGAGCGCCGACGACTTGAAGCGCATGGCTGACAAGCAAGTCGCTCCTTTGCTTGCCGAGTTGCAGAAAAACCCAAAGGACCCGGATCTGCTCTCGAAAATTGGCCAATCCTATCTCGCGGCGCAGCAGTTCGAAACCGCGCAGCACTACCTTGAACAGTCGGTGGCTGTGAAAGCGAACCCTGAGAACCTGAACGCACTGTCTTTCGTCTATTACTCATTGGGGGATGTGGACAAAGCGATTGAAACGCTAAACCGCGCCCTAAAAATAGATCCCAAGGATCCGAAGATTTTGTTCAACCTTGGAATGTTCCAGTGGCACGGGAAATCGGATCCGAAAGCGGCCATCGCGGCCTGGCAAACATTTGTAAAAGCCAACCCGAACGATCCCAAACGACCCGAAGTCGAGAAGATGATTGCCCAAGCGAAACAACATCTGAACCTCCCGCCGGGCGCGAAGACCGACAAGCCGTCGATGTGATGGTTTGATGGCGATCGGCGAATCCCGTGGTTGTATTCAGCAACCCGCTTGCAGCTCGAAGTCAAAATGATTTTATGCTGAAGTTGCTTAGTCTCGGCCTTCTCCTTCTAAGTTCGGTCAGTGCCCTGGCACAAGGGCCGCCAGTTCTGGACGTTTTCACGAGCCCGGATGGCGCGTTTCAATTTTTATATCCGGACAATTATGAGCTGCTGTTCGGCGAACGCATTCTTAAGGCGACCCAGGGTAGACATCTCGGTTTTCCTGTTTGTGATTTTTCGAAGGCCTTGGTTTGTGTGATCTATCCGATTGAAAGACTGGATAATGACAAGGTCGAAGCCGCCGGTTTTTCCGTGGATGTCGTCCCCGTTGTAACCGCCGAATCGGACTGCCTGGGATACACCGATCGATTCGTGCGACCAGATGATGAACATCCTCAACCATCCTCCTTTAGCATCAACGGTCGAGTGTTCCACCACGTTTCTGCCAAGAGAAGGATGGGTGGCCACGCGCAATCGTCGGATTTGTACAGAACGTTTCAAAAAGACCGCTGCTACGAATTGCGCATTGAGGTCTCGCTTTCAGATGAGTCAACCTCTCAACAGCGGGCGTCCTCCAAATTACTGGAAGAGGCAGTGGCAGACAGCGCGCGTGAATCGCTCAAGCTGATTCTCTCGTCTGTTGTTTTCAGATAGTGATTGGTGTGAATTCAGTGGGCTACTGAATGTCGCGACAGATTGTGCTAATGGCGGCCTTGGGGTACCAATACTAATGGGCGCAATGCAGGACCTGATAGGGGTTCTGAAATTCCGAGCGTTGCAGTTGTTCGCCTTGGCCGCCTTGATCGTCGGGGTCGGCACCGAGTGCTTCATCACCAAGCTGTCTGTCCTCGATTTGGACGTTTGGTGGCATCTCAGCGTCGGCGATTGGATTGTTCAGCACGGAGCTTTCCCACACACCGGCATCCTTTCGCGTACCGCAGCGAATCGCCCGTGGATGGCTTACAGTTGGGGCTACGAGGTCCTGCTCTCCCGTTCTTATGAGTGGCTCGGTTTTCTAGGCATGGCCATATTCGGCACCGCGCTCACCATAGTCGTCGCGATCGGCTTGTTCTGGATGTTGCACCAGCTTTCCGGCCGCTTCTGGGTCGCATGGACTCTCTCCGTCCTTATATATTCTGCATTTCTCTTCAACATCATGCCCCGCCCCGTGTTTTTCACAATGCTTTTCTTCTCGATAACACTGACGCTGATCTTGAAGTCCCAGCGAAGCGGCCACGTGGGATCTCTGTACTGGCTGCCACTCATCTTCATGATTTGGGCGAACCTGCACATCCAGTTCATTTACGGACTCTTTGCGGTAGGTCTGTTCGCCGGAATCAACCTGCTTCAGCGCTTAGCTATGTCGTTGCGGCAATACCCCGAATTCCTGCTCACGCCCACACTACCGCTCGCCCCGTTGTTCGCCGTTTTAGCTTGCTGCGGATTGGCCTCGTGCGTTGGACCCTACTCGTTTCACGTTTATGAAGTGGTATTTGGGTATTCGACATCGAAGATCTTTTATACGATGATCAGCGAGTTGCAGGCTTTGAGTTTTCTCGGCGTCAGCCACTTCCTGGAGTTGCTAATAGCGGCCGGCGCCTACTTTGCGCTTGGGTGGCAGAAGAAAGTCGACCCCTTCAAGCTGGCTTTGTTGCTGGTGGCCAGCGTATTTGCATTTCGCACCACTCGCGATGCATGGTTTATCTGCATCACAGCCGCGGCTGTCATCGCGGACTTTCCCGTATCCCAAGAGGAACGCGACCAGCGAATCAAGTTGCCAGAACTCGCGGGTGTGACGGTTGCGGTCGCTCTGTTCTTACTACTCATCGCTCGCAATACGGATTTCAATGAGCGCGGGCTGGATCGGACGATCAGCAGCCAATTCCCGGTGGATGCCGTGAACTTCCTTCGCAGAAACCCCGTCGGAGGACCTTTGTTCAACAGTTTTGACTGGGGCGGTTTTTTGATCTTCTATATGCCGCAGTACCCGGTAGCGATCGACGGACGTGGCGACCTCTACGGGGATGATCGGTATGCCCAGTTTTATGCCACCGAGAGTGCGGAGCCGTCCTATGCCGCAGACCCCTACCTTAACGAAGCTGGTGTGGTAATCCTGAAGAACACAGTCCCGTTGGCCAAGCTCCTGCCCACGGACCACCGCTTCAGAGTGATTTACCGCGACGAACTTGCTGTGGTTCTGGCCCGGAATTAAGGCCTATTGTCGGCGCTCATTGTTTGACAAAGACGACAGCCAGATCATCGCTGTAAAGCTTGCGATATTGCGAGCTCAACATGGGCAGCCTGATCAGAGCGTCGGCCATTCCAGATTGACGCTCCAGCAAGAGCGTGCGAGCAGAGGCTAGGCTGGGGTCGGTCTCCAGACGTTCCTTGCCGGTAATCACCTGAAAGTAGCTGGTGAGGACCTCATCGCCATACAGGTCAACTCGGCTGTCAACCGCTACCGGGTACTCCGGCAGATACCATGTGAGGAAGCCACCCCAGGAATATGTATTAAACAGCGGTTGAGGAAGGTGGTTCTTGGTGATGAAGTCGCAGGCTTTCGCTGGGAAGTTTTCGCTGATCTTGTTCATCAGGCTACGTCGACCGGGCAAATAAAGGGCTGTGGCAATAAAGATTGTCGTCGTCAGTGCCGCGGCTAGAGGCTTCTGCCACCAAGAAATAGAGCTCCAGGCGTCGCTCCCGACTCGCTCCCAACGGAATCCGTTGGCAAGCACGGCGATCGCGGGCAGAACCGCAATCCAAGCATCGCGTTGTATACGGAAGGCAAGCGCTGTTCCCGCAACCAGCGCCATCAGTTCGAACACTTCAAGCGAGCGTCTCCTCCCAAGCGCGAAAAATGCCGCCATTACTAACAACATCAAGACAAACTCTTGCGGCCGACGGAAACTCATCGCGCGCATCTCGACACCATACTGAAATGACACGCTACTGTAGAGCCCTCTCACGACATCCGGAAATAGGTGGATAGTATAGGGAGTCGCAAACGCGCACAGCAGGGAAAGCCCCGCGATGGCGCCCACCTTGGTAAGAGGAAGCGGCAGAATTCGATCGCTGAGAAAAGTCACGTCCGCAATACGTAACGCGTGTTCCAGGAATAGCGCGATTAGGAACAAAACGAACAAGAGCAATCCGATTACGAATTGAATGTGGAGGTTAGCCCAGATAACAAAAAGTAGGGGCAGCCAGAACAAACTCCGTAACTCACCAGAGCGGCGGCTCTGCACAAGCACCACCAGCTCGAGTCCGAAGAAAAGAATCGAAAGCACCGCTGGAACGGGCTGCAGATTCGGGATCACGTACTGCGCAATTGCGGAGAGAAAAACAGCAGTCGCGACATTCGCACGTCCCACCCGTGCCAACAAAAACGTGACTACGGCCAGCGCTACCTTAAGTCCCATTAGCAGAATGGGAATCGCGCGCAAGCCGAAGAGCTTGTAAGCGGCCGCCAGAAACACTTCATATCCCCAGCTCGAGGCAATCCACGGCAAGTCGGAATACTGCGAGAACAGGCCCGTGCGGGGAATGGCGTGATACTGCAGTATCCAGAGACCGGTTCTCAAGTGCCACCAGACGTCGGTGCTGATTAGTGCAGACTGGTGTGCAGCTTCGTAGACTGCCGCAGCGGAAAAC
>JADGNP010000470.1 GCA_017883425.1 Candidatus Sulfotelmatobacter sp.
GTGACGAACCTTTCGCTCTCGGGAACGGGAGCAGGCACCGGGCAGCTTGCGCTCAATCCAACCAGTCAGTCCTTCGGCAGTGTAACGGATGGAACGAATACGTCGGCGACCGTAACGCTCACCAATAGTGGTGGATCGAGCGTCAACATTTCACAGGCTTCGGTCAGCGGCACAGGGTTTCAGATCAGCGGGATCACTGTCCCGCTAACGCTCAACGCCTCGCAAAGCACGACCTTCACAGTCACGTTCGCACCCCAGACGAGCGGGGCCGCAAGCGGCACGGTGACCATCACATCGAATGCTCCGAATCCCACGCTGACTATGGCGTTGTCGGGCACGGGAATTTCGCCGGGCGCACTTGGATCTAATCCGACCAGTCTCAGCTTCGGCAGCGTGAGCGTGGGAAGCAAGCAGACTCTGTCAGAAACGGTGACGAATACAGGCGGTTCGAGCGTCACGATTTCTCAGGTGGGGATCAGCGGGGCGGGATTCAGCTTGAGCGGGATTAGTGCGCCAGTGACACTGACCGCCGGACAGAGCGCAAACTTCAGTGTCTCATTCACTCCGCAGTCCGCGGGAGCGGTGAGCGGGAACGTCACGATTACTTCGACTGCGCCGAATCCGACATTGACGATTTCACTCTCGGGCACAGGTGCAACAGTCTTGGGACAGTTAACCGTGGCCCCGAGCACCTTGGGTCTCGGCAATGTGATCGCCGGAACCAGTGGAACAGCCTCAGGAAGCTTGACGGCCAGCGGCGCGAGTGTAACCGTCACGGCCGCAAGCACGAACAACTCGGTCTTTAGCGTGGGCGGTCTGTCGCTGCCCGTTACGATTCCGGCAGGCCAGAGCGCTTCGTTTACGGTGACCTTCAGTCCGCAGACGTCCGGAGCGGCGACTGCCACGCTCACCTTCACGAGCACTGCTCAGCCTTCTACTACGACCGAAGCGCTGACGGGAACCGGTACGCCGGCGCCGACACACACGGTGAACCTCTCGTGGAACGCGAGCACGTCATTGAACATCTCCGGCTACAACATCTACCGGGCGGTGTTCGTGACCTCGTGCGGTTCCTACGCAAAGATCAACTCCTTGCTCGACACGAGCACGCTGTACACAGACGCCTCAGTAGTAGACGGTACGTCCTATTGCTACGCCTCAACCGCGGTGAATACGAGTAGCGAAGAGAGCGGCTACTCGAACATCGTTGCGAATGTTCAGATTCCCCCTCCGTAGGCCAGCAGGGGCATTGTGCAGCGCAGTTCCAAATCCGAACTAGAGTGTGGGCCTCGCCCTGCCAGGACGAGGCCCTTCTAGTTTTTGGCACGTTGGTTAGGGTAATTTCATCACGGATGACTCAGCAGTCGGACCATCGACCCATGGCCACGTGCACATGCCCTACTGGCATCTTTGCGCGCCCAACGAAAGGCTGCACACTGATGGTATGCAACTCCCCCAATCGAGCAGTCTGTGTCTCTTTCTTCGTCTCGTTTCCATCGCTCTCCTCGGCACTTTGGCCGCGGGGGCCCCATTGAGTGCTAAAGCGGGCACCCAACCGTTGGTCTGTTCGCCAACTAGCCTGCGGTTTGGGACGGTCCCAGTGGGCCAGTCGGAAACTCAACTCACCGTCTTGACGAACACTGGACAAACCAGCGCGACGATTTCGGCGATCAGGATGAGCGGATCCGAATTCACCGTGTCCGGCCTTACCCTGCCGGCGGTTCTGGCAGCCGGACAAAGTGTCGTTCTCAATGTGGCCTTTGCTCCGACCGCGAACGGATGGACCCGAAGCGCAGCGACGTTCACGATCACATCGAACTCGAATCTCCAACTTCCTTTCGCAGGCACTGGCGTGACCAGCGATTCCCTGACCGCCGCGCCGTCGAGTCTCTCTTTCGGGCAGGTGGCAGTGGGAGCGAGCGTAACGCTTCCAGTCGTGCTCACCAATGCTCGCACTTGGAATCAAACGCTGAAGGCCTTCCAGGTAGGGGGAACGGGCTTCTCCGTCAGCGGTCCCAGCTTCCCCTTGACCCTTAGCGCAGGCCAGAGCGTTAAGCTGAGCGTTTCGTTCACTCCGCAGGCGGCTGCTGTTAGCGGTGGAAGCGTTTTTATTTCGGGCCCGGCGCTGAACATACCGTTGACCGGGACGGGGACGGTTTCAAAGATCGGGCAGTTGACCATTTCCCCCAGTACGCTGAACTTCGGAAGCGTGCTCATTGATGAGACCGGTACGCAAGCGGCCACCCTCAGCGCCACAGGCGCCAGCGTGACCGTTTCTTCGGCAGCCAGCAGTAGCGCACAGTTTTCCCTGCCGGGAGCTACTTTCCCTGTAACGATCGGCGCGGGCCAGACCGTACAGTTGAACGTGTCGTTCACGCCGAAGAGCGTCGGAAACACCTCGGCTACGCTCTCGTTTGCCAGCAACGCGTCAGATTCTCAAGCCTCCGAATCTCTGGCCGGCACAGGAACTGCGCCTGCAGTGAGTCTCACGTGGCTCCCCAGCACGTCCCAGGTATCAGGCTACAACGTGTATCGCGGCACCAAGCCGGGCGCGTATTCCAAGATCAACACCACCCTGGATCCGACTACCGCGTACACGGATAGCCGCGTCGCTTCCAGGACTACGTATTATTACGCGGCTACGGCAGTGGATTCGAGCGGACAAGAGAGTACGTACTCGTCGGCGATAGAAGTTGTGGTTCCGTAGGAGAAGTCCTGCAGAGAGCAATGCGAACAATACTGGAGGATTCCGCAATCCCGACTCTTCAATAGGAGCTTCGCTCGGCTAAACGAGGTCGCGACGTTTGGGTCACGGGTGAGGAAATACGAAAGCGTCGTTTGCCGAATCTGCGACAGCGTGTCGCCATAACGCGAGACGGCTGGAGTTGTTGCGGACCTGGTTTCCGAGCACTACAATGCGCCAAGAGGATCTGACTTATGGATCGTCGCGAGTTTCTCGGCGCCGCGGCGGCTTTGACAGCAACGGCCGCATACGGGTGGCCAACGTCTCTGCCTCGCCGCCTTTACAAGAATGGAATTGACCTTTCGATCATCGCATTCGGCGGCATAGTTGTTTGTGGTCTTCCGCAGGAGAAGGCTTCGCGCCGCGTGGCCGAAGCGTACGACCGAGGCGTGAACTACTTCGACTGCGCACCATCGTATTTCGATGGTGAAGCTGAAATCAAACTCGGGGAAGCGCTGAGGCCATATCGGAGCAAGATTTTCCTTGCAGAGAAGACTATGAGTCGCGACGCCAAGGGCTCCCGCGAAGAACTGGAGCACACCCTGCAGCGCTTCCACACCGACCACGTGGATCTATACCAGTTCCACGCCGTCACCTCGACAGAAGACGTCGACAAGATTCTCGCGCCCGGCGGGGCTGCGGAGACCTTTTTTGCGGCCAGGAAAGAGGGCAAGGTTCGACATCTCGGTTTCTCCGCCCACAATGCGCCCGCCGCACTCCGTCTGATGGACGCGCTCGAATTGGATAGCGTTATGTTCCCGGTCAATGTCAATGCCTGGGAGAATGGTGGCTTCGGTCCGCAGATTCTCGACAAAGCGAAGGCGAAGGGCATGGCTCGTATGGCCTTGAAGGCCCTTGCGTTTGGCAAGTGGCCCCCAAACATGAAAGAGAGCGATCGGAAGTATCCGAAGTGTTGGTATCAACCAATCGACGATCGCGAGATGGCTCGCCTGGCGCTGCGATTCACCTTAAATCAGGAGATCACTGCTGCCGTGCCACCGGGTGACGAGCGTATCTTTGACCTGGCGCTGGAGCTTGCATCGGCGCCGCTGCCCAAGTTGAGCGCGGCCGAACTGACCGGACTGAAGAGCCGGGTCTCATCTCTGGAGCCGGTTTTCCGGGTTTGAGGTGGGTTGATCATCGGCACCACCGCCGATGTGATTCCGCTGGAGCAGTCAGCCAGAGAGCAGCCCGAACAGTACTGGCGGTTCCGCCAATCCAGCTTGTCGGCAATACTCTAGTCGATTTCTGGCACTGGTCGCCACTGACTGCATAGGTGAACTCGAATAACGTCGATTCCGTCCACGCGCCGCCCTTGACGTTCTCACCAAATTGTATGAAGAGCCCGTGACCGTCGGATCTCGCGATCCGCAGTAAGCAGAGACAATCCCTCGACTAGAGCAGTGGCTCCAATAATGCGATCTGCTGGATCCTTAGGATAGGCCGCCGGAAGCCCGAGCGCTCGCACACATGCGCGCCCGCTGATCGGTAGGACAATGAACCTTGCCTCGATCTCGCGCAAAAAGGATTCGAGGCTGATATCGAGGCGAATGCGTCCTTTACTCGTGAGCGTCATCAACTCCAGCAGGGTAATATCGGATATGGCTAACCCTTCCCCGCTCTGTCTTGCCTGGTTAATGGCCGCTCTAGCGTTCTTGGAAAGCTGACCTTGGTCAAACGCCAGCCAGACGACAACATGCGTGTCGACCAGAATCACTTGAGTTCACCCCAT
>JADGNP010000471.1 GCA_017883425.1 Candidatus Sulfotelmatobacter sp.
AAAACTACGAAGCTCGAGCAGGAGGCAGGTATGCGGTCGAAGCTATTCTGGGCGGCGGCATTGGTGTGTCTAGCCACGGCCTGCGCTCTGGGGCAGGATCCCACCAAGGTTGAACCAAAGCACTACACGAGAAACTTCGAGAATGAGCGCGTGGATGTAGTTTCGGTTCACTACGGGCCCCACGAAAAGTCTGCGCTGCACGATCATCCTGGTGGCGTTGTGGTGAGTCTCACCGAGGCGCATCTTCGATTCACCGATGAGAGCGGGAAAGTGCGGGAGGTGTATTCCAAGGCCGGCGAAGCGCGGTGGTATCCGCCGTTCAAGCATAGAGTGGAGAATCTGGGCGATACGACCTATGACGCGGTCTACATTGGGGTGAAGGGCAAACTTGCGACCGCGTGGAACGGCTCCGCGGATCCTGCGACTGCGCTGGACGAAGAAACCAAGAGGATCGTCGCGGCATACCTGTTGGCGTCCGGAAAACCGTAAGTGGGTTTGTGCATCAGGAGCCGGGGCCGCAAGGGCACGGCTCCGGAACCTGCGGGCGCTTGGTTCGAGGCCCGGAAAATCCGATGAGCCCCCTGCCAGAGAATTCTCCTTCCCATCGCAAAGCCGCAATCCTGCTTGGTGTCGTAACTTTTCTCTCGTTCAGCTACTTCTATGAAGGCGGGGGGTGGAATCAGAACTCCCGCTTCGATTTGCTGCGCGCCATGGTGGAGCGACACACACTGCAGATCGATGCCTACCATGACAACACGCAGGACAAGGCGCACTTCCAGGGACATTACTACTCCGACAAAGCACCGGGGCTGGTGTTTCTCGCCGTGCCTTTTGCCCTGAGTGCGCGGCCGGTGCTGCGGATTGTGGGAATTGATCCAGAGTCGCCGCGAGGCGAGATTGCGCTGTCGTACTTGGTGAGTGTGGGTGCGGTTGCGTTGCCGACCGCGCTGGCGGGAGTTTGCCTGTTTTTCCTGGGGCTGCGATTCGGGGGCGGCTCCAGCGGGGCTGCGTTTGCAACGCTGGTGATGTGTCTGGGGACTCCGCTGTGGGCTTACGCGGGCCTGTTCTGGGCGCATGCAGTGGTGGGAGCGTGCCTGGTATTTGCTGTTGCATCTGCGCTGAAGGTGCGCGACAGCACGAGCGCGCGCGGAGATCTTCTATGGGCGCTGGCGGTGGGGCTGGCAGCGGGATGGGCGACGGTCACGGAATATCCCGCCGCTCCGGCTTCGGCGATGCTGGCATTCCTGGCTTTGTCGCAGGCATGGTCGCGCGGGACGGCGGCGCGCTGGCGGGTGATAGCAGGCGTCGGTGTGGGGGCGGGGATTTGTCTGATAGTGCTGATGGCGTATCTGCACGCGGCGTTTGGGGCGTTTCGTCCGAGCTATTCGTATTACGATCCGAATTCGTTTTCGTTCATGCAGCAGCAAGGGTATTTGGGGTTAACGTACCCTCACCCGGACCGGCTGCTAAAACTGCTGTTCGGGTGCTCACGCGGGCTGTTTTTTGCTTCGCCGGTGATGGTGGCTGCTCCCTTTGGGCTGTGGTGGCTGTGGAGAGAGAAGGCTCATCGCGCTGCGGCTGTGGTGGCGGCGGCGATCGCAGCGTATTACTTTCTGTTCAACGCGTCATTCTACTGGTGGAAGGCGGGGCTGTCGTTTGGCCCACGATACGCGGGGGCATGCGTGCCGTTGTTGTGCGTCGGTCTGGCGGTCGCGTGGCGGCGCGCGACGGCTGTGTGGCGGCGGGGGTTGGTTGGACTGGCTGTGTGCAGTGTGTTCGTGGCACTGATGGTGGTTTCGACGACTTCGCAATTGCCCATGCAGGATAGTTGTCCCTTGATGCACTTGGTGTGGCCGGCCTTCTGGTCGGGGCAGGTGGCGCTCAATCATGAGTCGGTGTTAACGGTCGCGGAAGCGGGGTCAAGCGCGGAGCACGGAGCGTTCAACCTTGGTCAGTTGGTTGGGTTGCGCGGGCTGGGGAGTTTGATTCCACTGTTTGCGATTTGGGGCGTGGGGGCGCTGCTCTGGTGGCGGATGGGCCGGGCGGAACGAATACATTCTTCGCGATAGCGTGTGTCATTTCAGGCGTCCCTCCGGAGTCTGTGTTATAGCTTCTCTTCCGCCCCTCCGGGGCTTGCCCATTTCCCACTTGCTACCCACGGCTTACGCCGTGGGCTGTATTCTTTCGCCGCTTCGCGGCTGAAGACGGGTAGTGCAATTCACTCTTTCGAATGCAATCTAGCTACGACACAGACTCCTCCGGGACGCGGTTCCTGCTTCTTCGAGCGAGCCGGCGTTGAAAACGCCGGGCTATTTTCAGACGCGCCTACGGCGCGCGCGCGTGCGATACGAGTGTTCAGCAAATTCGCTCGTGGATCTGCTTCTGCGGTGATCTGGTTCATGAGCGGCGGCTGCCAGGTCCGGTTCTCCGTGTAAGATAATCCTTCAGGTGTTTATGGCGGAACTTCAAGTAGTGTCGGCGGAGATCGAGTTGCTTTCCAGGGCCTCCGCGGCATTCAACCGGCGAGAAATCGAGACTGTGCTGGCCGCGATGCAGGCCAACGTCGATTGGCCCAACGGGATGGAGGGCGGGCGCGTGCTGGGAAAGGCCGCCGTGCGGGATTACTGGAGGCGTCAGTTCGAACTGCTGGACTCCAAGGTTGAGCCGAAGAGCTTCACACGGGAAGCGGACGGACGGATCGCGGTCGATGTGCATCAGGTGGTTCACGACAAGAGTGGAAAACTCGTCGCGGATCAGAGGGTTCAGCACGTGTACGAAATTCGAGACGGGCTGATTCGAAATATGGAGATTCGGTCTTAATTCATTTTTGAGGGACTCTATGGCGCACACTGTTTTTTGCGTGAAGCTTAAGAAAGAAATGCCGGGGCTGGATGAGCCTCCGTTCGACAACGAGCTGGGGAAGAAGGTTTACGACAACGTGTCCCAGGAGGCGTGGAAGATGTGGACGGAGCATTGCAAGATGCTCCTGAACGAGTATCGGCTGAACCCGGCGCGGCGCGAGGATCAGGAAGTCATCGTCAAGCAGATGGAGCAGTTTTTCTTCGGCGAAGGCTCGGCTAAGCCAAAAGAGTACGTGCCGCCGGCGAAGTGAAGCTCTCGTCCGGTTCCACCGCAACTAGATTTTCGTCATCTGCGGTTCCTTCAGGAACGGGAGCGCGCCCAACAGAAGTGCGCTTGCGGGGAGAACCACCCAGTTGAATATTGTGAGTGCGAAATAGCCGAAGGGAAATCCAGATAGACGGGCGGTTCCGAGGGCGAGGCTTACGAGAAGTATCACGCCAAACGATCCAAGAATCGCGAGTGCGGGCGCCAACCCAGCAACCAGACGGTGCGCGGAATGAGCTTGGGCTCGTTTCGCCAGCAGAGCACCCACTGCCCCGAAAACGGGGAGCGCGATCAGCCAGGGCAGGTAAAGCACCAGGGCCATATTCCCGATCCAAACGACGCGGGGATGAATACCAAGCTTTTGCAGAATCATGAGTAATCCTGCGGCTCCAACCAGACTTGCCATTGCTGGCAACCAAAGGCGTTTCGTTCGTGTGTTCATAGGCCCCTCCCCAGATTTTACGCGGCGAATATCCGCGGCTAGAACGCGCCAATCTTGGACTTCCTGCAAAGTGAATTCGACCGCTGCTGCCTCAGTCAGGCCTTGTGAGCGGCCGTCTTCATAACCTTCCTGCAGGTGGGCCGCGATCTCTGCGACGACCTCGTCATGAACATCACGAGGAAGCCCGGAGAAAGCCATACGTTCACGAACCAGCTTTTTCCAATCAGGCATGGCTGACTCCGGCCAGGCTGTCGAGCGCCTGGAAGAAGGTGCGCCACTCCTGCCGCAGGGGGGCGAGTTGGCGGCGGCCGCCGCGCGTCAGGCGATAGTAGCGGCGGTCGCGACCCGCGTGATTGGCTTGCCAGCGGCCTTCGACCCAGCCGCGTTTTTCCATGTCGTAGAGCAGGGGATAGAGCGACGCGAGCGTGAATTTCAGGGCGCCGCCGGTTCGCTCCCCGATCTGTTTGGCGATTTCAAAACCGTACAGGGGTTGCTCGGCCAGCAGTGACAGGATGGCCAGTTCGCCACTTCCCCGCGAGATCTTAGAGCGAATGCGTTTGGTCATATAGGTATAGAAGCCGCAGTGCAGGAATCGCAGTATAGGAATCCTATGTTCGGAGTATAGGATTCCTATATAGCAGGGTCAACGTTACGCTGGTACCTGCCCGGGTGGCCGTTTCCGGTGCTTCTGAAGTGTGGGGCGGCGCGAGGGCTGAGGCAGCCGAGCCTTGCTCGGCCTGTCCGGGTTCCCTCGACTTCGCTCGGGACAGGCTCCGACCCGGCCCCGCACCCACACCGTTCCGATGAATTTCTTTTTCGCGCAAGTCGTTTCCCGACGACCGTTCTCTGTCTTGTGGGTGCTGGTTTCTCGCGGCAGGGAGGGCGGATGAAGCGTCAAACGGGATT
>JADGNP010000472.1 GCA_017883425.1 Candidatus Sulfotelmatobacter sp.
GGGCGACCGCGTGGCAGTGCTCGGTCGCGGAATCGCAGTGGTCGAGCAAGCTGACGACAGAGAGGCTCTGGTCGTGTTGGGGAACAGGCTCGTGCTGAGGATTGCCCGCAAGGACATCGTCCTGAATCAGCAGAACATGCGCTGGGAGTGCGAATCCCACAACGCCTAACAATACCTTGCAGAAACTGTCCCCCATCCCGACTCAAACGACCGGGTTGTTGGTGTAATCGGGATGTTTCAACAGCTATCCGAGTTCGGTGCCGAGTTGGGGGCAGCCAGCGTTCGGCCTGCGTGACAAGGGCGGTGACGCGAAATGCCCCACGTTGGTCTGACGCGGGGCATTCCGAGTTTCTTTGTGTGTTTACGGAATGGTTATCTTGACGATTTGTCCTGCTCCAGGAGGCCCGCCCGTCCCAATGTTCGAGACATAGAGTGCGCCATCCGGCCCCAAAGTCATCCCGGTAGGAGCGGTGAGGCCGTCGGCAATGGTCGCAATGGAAGTACCGCGCACTCGGACCACCGCACCTTTGCCGGGCGCGGGGAAGCCTGGGTCGGTGCTGAGTTCGAGAACGTAAGTATCGTCGCCGATCACGACCACGCTAACTGCCGTGGTTAAGCCCGGCTTAATCTTCGTTACACCGCCCACGTTGCTGACGGTATAGCGCGCCGAACTGCCAGGATTGATCGGAAACGTATTCAGGTTCACAACGTAAAATCCGTTCTTGATGCGCGCGATCGCGGTCGGGACAACGTGGCCTTGCGTCTCGGAAAGATCGATGAGCCGGGTTACGATGCCCCCCGTAGTAATTTCATCAACCTCTCCATGGTTCGGCTCTACAGCGTAGAAATTTCCATCTACGGAAATCATGTTGTACCAGGTCCCGTCAGGTTCAAAGTCGTCCGGTTCGGGGTTCTTAACCGGGTGCAGCGCGAGAAACGCGCTAAGGTCGGCGATTCGCGTCCAGCTTCCGTCGGCGTCAACCTTTATGACCGCGTTGTGACCGTTGATATGGCCGTGAGAGCAACCAGAACCGGTCAGCAACGCATAAAGCTGGTCGCCGATGAAGGCTACGTCCGCCACGCCAAGAATGTCACCGATCTGCGCTCGCGCGGACGGAAGGTTCGCGACCAGGGTGCTGCGAGTTCCGCTCGGCGAGACTTTGGAGATGCGTGCACCAAATCCCCCGAGCAACGGTCCGACGGGAGCGGGAACCTGTAGACATTGGCCCACGGTGGAGGAGTTACCAGCTCCCGTTCCAGCCTCCGCCACATAGAGATTGCCATCCGGTCCCCACTTGAGGCCGCGAGGATTCGAGAAGCCGGTTGCAAACACCGACACATTGGAAGACGTTTGTGCATACGCTGCGAGTGCAGCGAAAACGACGAAACTGAGAGTTAACCACCAAAGTTTTTTCATTAGAATTCTCTCCTTTGTTAGAACGTGGTGATTGCCCTGGACTGGTGTTTGTGCGGACGGCCCGGTTGCAAAGATTTCCGACACCAGTTGGCGCAAACGCTGCAAAGACCAACTGTCCACTCGACGAGATAGTGGCCAAGATCAGGACTTCCACCGTGCAGTCATAATCCGACTGCTGGATTATCCCCGAAACGGGAGGACGCTACTGTAGCCTGATTTGAAATGAAGCGCAATGCTTCTACCTCCCGCTAAGAACGGGATGATGCGATGGGCAGTATCATCCAACATCTGGCGGAGTCTCGGCAGAGTACCCGCCCCGTGAGTTCGCGGCTTCGATGCGCGGCGATTCTCAATTGTCGTGATCAGGCGTGGCTGTTGAAAAACTCCCTTTCCATCAAAAACTGCCAAAATTTCGGGATAGAAAATGTCTAAACGGCCCGAGAGAATCGTTTATAGGTCATCCTGACGCGATTTTATTTTCGCGAAGTTTGGTGGTTGGAGTTTTTCAACACCCACAGGCGATTACACTCAGAACCCCGGTCAATGAGTGTAATTGATTCCATAACAATGTCGGCTCCGACGCCCGAGTAGACTTTGGTGGTGCCAAGCAACCAAGGCCCGGGAGAAAGGAGCCGAACATGATGATTATAGGTTGTGACTACCACCCGGGTTTCCAACAAATTGCGTTTGTGGATACCGAAACCGGGGAACTGCAAGAACGGCGGCTGGAGCATCGGGAGGACGCCGAAAAGTTTTATCGCGAGCTCGGAGCCCAGGGAGCAACCGTGCGTGTAGGAATGGAAGCGAGTGGGCACGCTCGTTGGTTTGAACGACGGCTCTCCGAGTTGCAGTTTGAGCTGTGGATTGGGGATGCAGCCGAGATCCGAACGAAGCGGGTACGCAAGCAGAAGACGGATCGCCAGGATGCGCAACTGATTCTGCGATTGATGCTCGAAGATCGCTTTCCGCAGATCTGGGTACCGAGCTGGGAGAATCGGGATCTGCGGCAACTGCTGTGGCATCGCCACCGGATGGTGCAGGCGCGGACACGGATCATGAACCAGTTGCAGGCGGTGGCGCTGAACGAAGGCCTACGCTGCAAGAAGCGGCTGTGGCGGGACGCCGGACGAGAGCAACTGGAGTCGTTTGCGTTAGCTCCGTGGGCGAGCCGGCGACGGCGCGATCTGCTGGAGTTGCTGGACCGACTGACTCCCACGATTGCCGAACTGACGCAAGCCATCGAGCAGGAAGTGGAGAAGTGTCCCGAGGCGCAGCGGTTGAGGACGCATCCTGGGGTCGGTTCTCTGACGGCATTGGCCTTCGTGCTGATCATCGGCAGAGCGGAGCGGTTTCAGTGTGGCAAGCAGATCGCGAGCTATCTGGGGCTGGTGCCGTTGGAGGAATCCAGCGGGCAGAGGCGACGACTGGGACACATCACGAAACAAGGCAACTCTCTGTTGCGCTTCCTGCTGGTGGAAGCGGCTCAAGTCACCGTGCGCAGCGATCCGGAGTGGCGCAGTAAGTATTTCCACCTGGCGATGCGGCGGGGACGAAAGATCGCCAAGGTCGCCATGGCGCGGAGACTGGCGGTTCGCATGTATTGGATGTGGCGCAAGGGGTGGAATTACGAGCAGATGAAAAAAATCGGTTCGCACGCGGGAGAGCCCGGACATCGCGATGGTGTGTAGTAGAACACCGAGAAATTGATTGGGCATCCCGCTCCCCTTCACGGGGGAGTTCGAAGTAGTAATCATGATCGAGGGTTGTGACCGAAGAGATGCATGGGTCGGACCGATTGTCTTGACCTGAAACGATTACGAGCGAGCCTTGGTTGGTATGGCAGTTCTTCAACTAGAGCGAAATGGCGCGCTCTTCGGAGTGCACGGGCTAGTACGCACCAAAAGTGCTTGACACCGCCGACATTGTTAGAGACGCCTGTTTTCGTCAACTATCATCGCCGCTGTAGCCTGTGGCAGCCCTTCGATTCGGATTGTGGGCGAAAAATCCCCCGGCAACAGAGGTCCTATCCATCCTTGAGCCGCGTCTAACCCTTCGCCATTGTGAAGTTCCCCGAACCCGTGCAGCCGGTTCCGCCAGTGAGCGACCACGTACCGGCGATCGTATTCCCATTCACTGTTCCCGTCAGCGTCAGCGTGTTGCTACTCGGCGGTTCAGACACCACCTTGAAGTCGAACTGGCCCGTCACGTTGCCATTAAAGTCTCCGGTGAAGGCGAACGACCCGCTCTCCGTCTCTCCCGATACAAAGCACGGCCCGTTCGTCGAGAAACTGAATTGGCTGACGCTTAGGGTCCCGTCGTTGTTTACCACGACTGATGTTCCGAAGCTGAAACTCGTATCGGAGAGGACCGCGGTCCAGGTCCCATTAATGTTTCCCTTGGAACCATTCGAGCCACACCCGACAAGCGTCAAGACCATCGCCACTAACCATGCCACTGCAAGCTTCTTCATAAATAAGGGTCCCCTTTGTGTGATTTGGAAGTCGGCACTAGTAGAGATGCCAACTTGTCTGTCGTGTGCTTGGCACCCGCGACGACAGCGGCAGGAAGCAATAAGGAGAGAATGCCTTCAAGAGTGGCGATCATGACGAGGCGCTCCTTAAGTTGTGCTCTCTCTTTTTATTGCTGGCATTGAAATCGATCCCGGCGCTTGGTCGTCCGGGTTCTGAGCGCTGACGGCGCCTGAAATCGCAATCAGGAATCCTGGGAGTGCTGCTATTAACTTGAATTTCCTAGGTACCTCCACCTTGCTCGGGAAAAAGGTCCGCCTGAAAGAATGCAGGCAGAGTGCCAATGTCGGGCGCCGAGCGGCAATTTCTTTAATTGCATTGTGTTCAGCAAGTTAAGAGGGGACAGGGCAGCTTGGACACGCGGCGATTCGCGGGGCTCCGGTGGCCCGGTTCCACCAGGGTGGTGGTTTTCGGCCAGGGTTTGGCGATCATTAAGTCCGCGAGTGAAGATTCGCTCTGTGCTTAATTGAGATTGCCCGGAACTCCGTTGAAAGTTAGCGACTCCCGACCGTCATAGGTTACGCAA
>JADGNP010000073.1 GCA_017883425.1 Candidatus Sulfotelmatobacter sp.
CCAAACGTGGTAGGGCCCGCCGCTTTGTCCATCCACCAGCAGGATGGAGATCGGCTTCTCCGCCGCGTTCGTGAGTACTGGTAGGAGCATTGCGCTCAAGATCGCGACCCAGACGGCCGCAACAATTCTTTTCATGATTTTTGCCTAAACCGATTTTGGTGCTCTGATTCTAAACCAACCGAGCGCCCACGACCGGTTCTCAATCCGGCAGCGTAGCCTCGCCAAGGATTGCGAATTTGGTCACGACCCCGGACGTTTTCGCCAGACCGGAGCGCGGGACCGGCTGCCCTCCTCCGATCCAAACCTCGACGATCCCCGGCACGATCCGGCGTTTTCCCCGAGACGGGTGCATTTGGCTCGCGGCGAAGCAGCCTCGTCCACAATGCTCAAGCCGCGATCCTGCAGCGTAAAGGACACCGTCTGACTCCGAAGGGACAGCACCGATTTCGGACGTCATCAGTCCCTTCGGCGACGCAGTTGACTCCCGCATCATCCACTCAGATAAAATCGGGGACGATTCTTTTGCCAAGGAAGGAGCGATGCATGAGCAAGGTACGGGTCCTGGCAGGCACACGCAAGGGAGCATTCATTCTTACTGCAGACGGCAAACGCCGAGACTGGGAGGTGAGCGGCCCGCACTTTGCCGGTTGGGAGATGTATCACCTCAAAGGGTCGCCCGCCGATCCGAATCGCATCTACGCGTCGCAGACCAGCGGCTGGTTCGGACAGATCATTCAACGCTCCGACGACGGGGGCAAGACCTGGCACCAGCCCGGAACTCCTCCCGGACAACCGGCCGCTCCCGGCGGCATGCCCAAAACCGATAGCAACAAATTCGTGTATGACGCCTCCGCCGAAACCGGCAAACCTTTGACGACTCATCAGTGGTATGACGGCACGCAGCATCCCTGGGAGTTCAAGCGCGTCTGGCATCTCGAACCGTCGCTCACCGATCCCAACACCGTTTACGCCGGAGTCGAAGACGCCGCGCTATTTCGCTCCACCGACGGCGGCGAGAACTGGCACGAACTCCCCGGACTGCGCGGCCATGGCACCGGCCCCAAGTGGCAGCCCGGCGCCGGAGGCATGTGCCTGCACACCGTCATCCTCGATCCCAGCAATCCGGATCGGATCTACATTGCAATCTCCGCTGCAGGCGCGTTCCGCACCGACGACGGCGGCAAGACCTGGAAGCCAATCAATAAAGGACTCTGCTCGAAATACATTCCGAACCCGACAGCTGAGATCGGCCATTGCGTGCACCACATCGCGATGAACCCATCGCGCCCGGGAGTGCTGTTCATGCAGAAGCATTGGGACGTCATGCGCTCCGACAACGCCGGCGACCAGTGGACAAAAATCAGCGGTAATCTCCCCACCGATTTCGGATTCGTCATCGATGTGCACGCGCACGAACCGGAGACGATCTACGTCCTTCCGATCAAGAGCGATTCCGAGCATTACGTCCACGAAGGCAAGCTGCGCGTCTATCGCAGCCGCACCGGCGGCAACGAGTGGGAGGCACTCACCAAAGGCCTGCCGCAAGCAAACTGCTACGTCAATGTCCTGCGCGACGCGATGGCCGTAGATTCGCTCGACAAATGCGGCATCTATTTCGGCACGACCGGCGGCCAGGTGTATTGCTCGGCCGATGCGGGAGACAGTTGGAATCCAATTGTCCGCGACCTCCCAGCCGTACTGTCGGTAGAAGTCCAGACGCTGCCGTGATTCGGACATTAAGAAATGATCGGGTTGAAATGATCGGGTGCCCCACCCTTCTCGCGTCTTTCGCGAGAGGGTGGGGTCTTTGACTTGCCGCTCTCCGGGTGATAGCGTCTCTTGCGGTTTACTCCAGGAGAAAGACATGAAAATGACTCACCTTGCAGTTGCCTGCCTGTTGTTCCTAGCGACTGCAGCGACAGCGCAGGAAATGCAGCATCCGGCCGCCAAATCAGCCCCGGTCGCGCCTGCCGTTGAAGCGAAGGTCCGGAAAGTTTGGGAAGACTTCAAGAACAAGAACAAAGAATCGCTAGGGGCCGCACTAGCAGACGGCTTCCGCGAGATGGAGGAAGGCGGCAGCGGTTTTGGTGACAAAAAAGCCGAAATCGCCATGGTGGACGAGTTCGAACTCACAAGTTACCTTCTCAAGGATTTCACCCTAAGGTCGCTTGGGCCGCATAGCGCGCTGGTCACCTATTCCGCGCACTATGAAGGTAAGTCAGGCGGCCAGACGCAGAAGTCAGACAGCATCTTCGGCGAAGTTTGGGTTCATGAGGGGAATGAGTGGAAGGCGCTTTACATTCAGGAAACCACGGTAAAGTAAGAGAAGTCGTCTGGGCAGATGCGGCGCCCCGGAGCAACTTGGGCGCCGCATGTGTTCAACGGGCGCAGCGCGGGTAGGGCATGATTCGAGTCGAACTTCCGCAACATCTTCGCACGCTGGCGCACGTCGGCCGTGAGGTCGAACTCGAAGTCGAGGGTCCGGTCACGCAGCGCTCCGTCCTCGATGCACTCGAGGCCCGCTATCCCATGCTGCGCGGCACCATCCGCGATCACGGCACGCAGCAGCGCCGGGCGTTCCTGCGCTTCTTCGCCTGCGAGGAAGATCTTTCTCACGAATCACCCGACTCGCCGCTTCCCGACGCGGTTGTGTCCGGGAAAGAGCCCTTCCTGATTGTCGGCGCCATCGCCGGCGGCTAAGACACGGGGGGCGTTTTAGGACCGCGTAAGAGACTTTGGAGTATCTTGGGCTTCAGCCCCGGTGGTCGCGGTCTGCACAGCGTTCCTGCAGGAACATCGGCCATCCTTACAACCGATCACCCGCGCGCAATCTGAATCAACTTCGGCAGCACGTGCCCGAATGCCGATCCTTCGACCGGCCTGCCAAACTCGAAATAGATCTTGCGGTAGAGTTCGTAGAGTTCTCGATACACATCCTGCGTCTCCGCCTGCGGCTCGAAGACCGTGTGCGAAGAACAGATCTTCCGTTGCGCATCCTCAATGGTGCTGAAGATTCCCGCGGCGAGGAAGGCGAAGATCGCCGAGCCAATGCCCGTCACTTTGCCGCTCGGAACCAGCACCGGACGCCCCAGCACGTTCGCATACACCTGGTTCAGCACGGGATTGCTCTGCGGAATGCCGCCGCCGTTGATGACCCGCTGCGTGGGCGCGCCGTACTCACTCATGCGATCGAGAATCACGCGGGTATGAAACGCCGTTCCCTCAATGGCCGCGAACAGTTCGTCCTGCGCCGTGTGCAGCAGATTCCAGCCCAGCGTCATGCCGCCCAGATTCGGGTTCACCAGAACGGTGCGGTCCCCGTTGTCCCAGGTCATGCGCAGCAAGCCCGTCTGGCCGGCGCGATAACTCGTCAATCCCTTGCTCAACTCCTCGACGCTGGTATTCGCCCGTCGAGCGATCGCGCTGAAAATGTCTCCAGTCGCCGAAAGTCCCGCCTCGATGCCCGTGAACTGCGGATGCACACTGCCCGGCACGACGCCGCAAACGCCTGGAATCAACTGCGCTTTGGGCGCATACGCGATGATGCAGGTCGACGTGCCCACCACGTTGACGACATCGCCCTCTTGCGCGCCGGCGCCAATCGCATCCCAGTGCGCATCAAAGGCTCCAACCGGAATCGGAATCCCCGCCCGCAGCCCAAGCTTCTCCGCCCATTCCGGCGCCAGCGTTCCTGCAATCTTGTCGGAAGTTGCGTACTCGCCTTCGAGTTTCGCCCGCGCTCCCGCCAGCAGCGGGTCCACCTTCGCCAGAAAACTTTCCGGCGGAAGCCCGCCCAGAGCGGCATTCCACATCCACTTGTGTCCCATGGCGCACACGCTGCGCTTCACGCGCCTGGCATCTGTGATTCCGCAGAGCGTGGCCGCGACCATGTCGCAGTGCTCAAACGCGCTCACGAACTTCGCGCGCTTCTCCGGATTGTGCCGGAGCCAGTGCAACAGCTTGGCGAAGCCCCACTCGGATGAATAGACCCCGCCGCACCACTCGATGGCCTCTAACTTCTCCAGCCGCGCCAGTTGCGTAATCTGCGCCGCTTCCTGCTTCGCGCGGTGATCGCACCACAAGTAGTAATCGTCCAGCGGGACCAGTCCCTCGCCCACCGGAATCACGCTGGAACCGGTTGTGTCGAGCGCGATCGACTGCACGTTTTCGCCCGCAATTCCGGCGGACGTCACCGCCTGCCGCGTAGCCTCGGCCAGCGCGCGCATGTGATCTTCGTGGGATTGGGTCGCGAAGTCAGGATCTTCGCGCTTGCGATGCAGCGGATATTCCGAGATCGCGGAAGCCAGCAGCCCGCGCTCGCTGTCGACAATCGAAACCCGCACGCTGAGCGTGCCAAAATCCACTCCCGCCACAATGGCCATGAAGTGCGATCTCTCCTTTAGTTCGTGCGGTGACCGCGAGATTATTACCGCGGTCGGCTAACGGGTAGCGCCGGCATCTTGCCGGCTGTCCCGAGAGCCTGCCCTGAGCCTGTCGAAGGGGCGTCTCGCCCTCGGCTCGGCGGGCGAGACGCCCACCGGACAGCCGCCGGGACGGTGGCGCTACGACGACGCGGCCATGGTCCTAATTCCCGTGCCAGTACATCTGCCATCCCAGGTACCGCACGGCCGCTTCGTGCACCGCCGCGGCCGTGGTCGAGAAGTTCGCCGCCACGTGATGCTCAAACCCGTTCTCGCAGATGTAATGCAGCAACTTCTGCAGCTCGGCAATCTGCACCACACCCACACCGCCGAACGTATTCAGCGAGTCGTTGGTAAACGAGCCTTCGCCCACGTACCCGCGCATCACTCCCGCGGTGTCATCGGTCGAGAAGCGCGCAAAGCTCATCGCCCCGGGCTTCACGCGGCCTACAACTGTACCGAACGTGTTGTCCTTGCCGACCGTCCCGGCGATGATCTCCTGGAAATCCATGCGCACGTCCTGGAAGAAATGCTTGGGCAGGTTGCTGCAATGGAAGCAGACGGCCTTGTTCGGATCGTCCCCGTAATTATTGTTCCAGTCGAGCAGCGCGCTCGGGGTTTGCGATGCCAACGCCAGCGCATGCATGCTCAGCGTTCCACACACATCTACCTCACAGGCGGCGGGCAGCAGATTGTTGCTCATCATGCTCATGATGGTGCAGGGGACCACTCCGAAGTATTCTTCCATCGAGGTCCAGCACTGTACCGCGCTGATCTTTACGTCCGTCTGCTTCATCCAGTCATCGATCACATAGCCGAGCTTCGCCATCTTAACCAAGGCTGCGTCGGGGACCCCGCTGGTGGTGACGTACTTGCGAATGTCGGCGAGTTTGCCCTGCACTCCGGCGTGATCATCTTTCAACTTAGCGATGCGTCCGAAAACCTCTGACAGATCGAGCGTCTCGGTGGAGATGCCGTGGGCCTCGAGAAGTTTTTCGCTGTAGCGCACGGTATTGAATGCAGTCGGCCGCGCGCCAATACTGCCCACGCGCAGGTTGCGCATCCCGTTGGCCACGCGGCACACCGCCGCAAACCAGGCCAGGTCGTTCTGAAAATCATCTGAGCCGGGACTTACCGTATGCAGCCGGGTCAGCGAATAGGGAATGCCGTACTGCCTGAGGTTGTTGCACGCCGACATCTTTCCGCAAAAACTGTCGCGCCGGTGCAGGATCGTCATATTTGCCGCATCATCCGGCGTGGCCTGCACCAGCACTGGAATGTCGAGCCGGGCCATGCGCATGGTGTCGGCGATCGCGCGTTCGTCGCCGAAGTTGGGCAGCGACACGATCACTCCGTCCAGCCGCTCCCGGTTTTTCTGAAACAGCGCCGCACACCGCTTGGCTTCCTCGTGAGTCTCGACCGCGCCGTGCTTGCTATCCTCGGGACCGAGCACCACGCAATCCATGCCAGCCTTGGCCAGCGCCTGGATCATCTCCTCGTGTCCCACCTTCGCCAACTGGTCGGGAAAGAATCCACGGTTCCCGATGATGACGCCCATCGTCATTTTTTTTTCGGACATAAGAATCCTTCTTGTTCCATGAAGAACGCAATTAAGAATTACCCGCCATCCGCGCACGTTCCCGCGCGGGCGAAAAGCGCAGGCTAAAAAACAGGCCAAGAGCCAGCAATACTGCGCCCCACCAAACGTTGGCGTGCAGGTTGTAGAGCACAACCTGATGCTCCGGCGGAGCCACCAACTCGTAAATCCCCCTGCCGAAGATCACCGCTCCGTTCACCGCCAGAGACACGCCGATGAAGAACCAAATCGACAACGATCCACCGGATTTCATGGTTTCCCCCTACCAGAAAATGATTTGCAGGATGACAAACACAATCGCCACCACCACTCCCCAGAAAACCGGGCTGTGGAAGATGGAAACCTTTCCCTCGTGCGGAATCGGGGTCAGCCCGTAGACCAGGTTAGCCAACTCCGTATCCGGCTTGGGCTTGGTCAACAGGCTGACCACCACCGTCACCCCTAGACAGATCAACCAGCACCACAGCGCGCGGAACATGTTCTGCGCCTGATCCTGCGCCTGGGAGGACAGAGCCACATATTTCACTGCGTCGGGACTGACTTTCACCCAGATATACATGCCCACCGAAGACATCGTTCCGGCTAACAGTCCCCAGAACCCGCCCGCCGCGGTGGCCCGTTTCCACAGCATGCCCAGGATCACCGTGCCAAACAGAGGAGCGATGAAGAAGCTGAAGAGTGCCTGGACGTAGTCCATGATGCTTTGCGCGTTCATCACCAGGTACGCCGTCCCGATGCTGACCCCAACCCCCAGAATCGTGCACCAGCGCCCCATCGTGACTTTCGATTCGTCCGACGCATTCTTGTTGATCAACGTGCCGTAAATGTCATAGGTCCAGACAGTGGCAAAGGCGCTGACGTTGCCCGCCATGCCGGACATGAAACCGGCAATCAGCGCGGTGATGCCGAGGCCGAGCAGGCCAGGGCCGCAGTAGCGCGCCAGCATCAGGGGGAGAACTTCATCGAAGCTGTGCAGACCCGCCGCTTGTCCCGCATTCGACCACGCGAGATCGCCGGGAACCAGCTTGAGGAGATCGCCGTGCGTATCGCGCAGCAACGCCAGACCCAGCAGGCCGGGAAGGATGACGATGAAGGGAACCATCATTTTGAAAGCCGCCCCAATGATGGGTGCGAGTTTGGCGGAGCGCAGATCTTTCGCCGACAGGACGCGCTGCACGACCAGGAAATCGGTGGTCCAGTAGCCCATCGAGATCACTGCACCCAATCCGAAAACAATGCCGACCCAGTTGATCCCCATGGGATTGTTCCCAAAGTCGCCCAGGGTTGACCACAAGTGGGTATATGCGCCGGGGTTCGCCGCGTGCTGCTCAGTGAGATTCTGCAGAATCTTCGCTTTCAGGCCACTCCAGCCACCGGCTTCCACCAATCCCAAGATCGGTATCAGCAAGGCGCCCGCCCAGATCAGAAAGAACTGCAGCACCTCATTGAAAATCGCGGACCGCAGGCCACCCAGGGCCACATAGATGGCAACCGTGATCGACGAAACCCAGATGCTGAAATGAATGTCCCATCCCAGGACCACCCTCATCACCACTGCCATGGCGTACATGTTGATGCCACTCATCAACACGGTCATGAAGGCGAACGAAATCGAGGACAAAGTCTGGCTAGCCGGTCCAAAACGCAGTTTGAGATATCCGGGAACCGAGTGGGTTTTGCAGATGTGGTAGAACGGCATCATCACGAGAGCCAGGAGCAGCATCGCAGGGATGGCGCCGATCCAATACCAGTGAGCCGCGAGGATGCCATATTTATAGGCGTTGCCAGCCCAGCCCATCAATTCGAGCGATCCCAAGTTCGCCGACAGGAACGCCAGGCCCGCCACCCATGCCGTCATTTCCCGGCCGGCCATAAAAAAATCTTCACCGGTATTGGCCTGTTCTTTCAGGTACAGCCCAATCGCCAACACCAGGGCAAAGTAGAAAACGATGATGACCAAGTCGACTGGCGACAGATGCACCAGCGTGGAAGAGGAACTCAACACCAGCAGAGCAGGATTCATTGGGTTTTTACCTGTCCGTAGTAGGCATTGCGGCCGTGCTTGCGCAGAAAATGCTTGTCGTGCAATTCGCGCGCCAGCGGCCGGGATTCAGTATTGATCGACAGAGTATGACATGCCAGGCGCGCCACGTATTCCAGAATCACCGCGTGGTGGGCGGCTTCGGCCGCGTTCGCGCCCCAGCAAAAGGGAGCGTGTCCGGCCACGAGCACCGCCGGAATCGCGTTGGGATCGAGCTTGGCAAACGTCCGGCAGATCGCGGCCCCGGTTTCCTGTTCGTAGTCGCCGGCAATTTCGGGTGGACTCAGCCGCTCGGTGACGGGAATCGGACCGTGAAACGAGTCCGCGTGCGTGGTCCCGAAGCACGGAATCGGCGTCTCCGCCTGGGCCCACGCGGTGGCAAATTCGGAATGCGTGTGCGCCACTCCACCGATGCTGGAGAAATGCTTGTACAACTCCAGATGCGTCGCCAGGTCCGAGGACGGACGAAGCGTTCCGTCAACGATTTTCCCCGTGAGATCGGAAATCACAATCTGCTCCGCCGTGAGTTCTTCATAGGGAACGCCGCTGGGCTTGATGGCAACCAGTCCTTCCCTGCGATCAATGCCGCTCGCATTACCGAAGGTGTAAAGCACGAGGCCGCGGCGAACCAACTCCAAGTTCGCTTCCAGCACCTCTTCGCGCAGTGTCTTCAGCAGCATGGGAAAAAATGAAGAATCCGCAACGCTCAAAATCAAGCGGGCTAGCCGCTTTCGCGTAAACGTTTACGCAACGGAACATTAAACGGACTTGCATGCCTTTGTCAAAGACTCCGTGACATTCGCTTCCCGGCTCAGAAGAACGCCAATCCGCTGGGCATTTGGCGGATGCTCGACGGGGAGATGTCGCGACCGCCTCTTGGTTCTTGAAGCGCGTCGAGACCCACCGGGCCTAAAGGCCTTCGATTCTTTCATTCGTAACGCGGCCCTCAAAGGGCCGCTCTGCCACAGTCAGCCTCGCGCAACGCATGTTAGCTAATCCCAGGTCCGCAATCCGATGATGCCCCAGTGGGCGAGATAGGCAGCGGCGATCAGCAGGGCCAACGTGACAATCAGCGAAAACCTGCGCACCCCGGGGCGAACCGTTTGTATAGGCGTCCGCCACCAGGAGATCGCGCTCGCCAGTGAGGCAATGCCGAAGGCAACCGTCGCCACGTATACGGCAGCAGACCAACCCGTGAGGTTCCCCATGCGGTCGATCAAGTCGTCACTGCTTACAATGACGATGCCGACAAAGGCGATCAGGCTGAGCATGGCGATGAGAGGCCAGAGACGCATGCCGCGTTCGCCCGGTCGCCGGCGCCTTTTGCTGAGTCCGCCAAGCATCCAGAACGGCGCATAAATCAGGATCGCAACCATGGATAGAAGCACGAAGACGGTCAGGACGATCTGCGTAAGCGCCTGCCAAGTGGGGATTCTCATCATCACGTTCCCGAATGCCAGAAACCTGCCTTCCTGGTTCGGGGTGAGCAACTCGAGCGTTGCCACTGGCTCGGGAGAATCATCTTTTTTCTTGGGAACATGACGGAATTGCATGCCGGACACTGGAACATAGGCCTCCTTCCATCCTCCCAGATTCGTGAGCAGCAGCTTGCCGTCCTCGAAGCGAACCCAAGAGATGCCTGCCAATCGTTCCGCAAAATGAGTCAGTTCGACACGAGGCGAATCCGGCACGTACCAGCCGGCGTACGCGGCCGCGCCCGCGGGCAGCGACGCCACCGCGGGCAACGGCGGCTTCTCCAATTTGTTCGTCACATACGCCCGAATCGCTTTCGCCACCTTGTCGAAGGCGTCTCCGTTCCCGCTGTTGATGCTGAAGAAATAGCCCACGTTGTAGTCGGCCATGTAGGCCATTTCCGTGAGGCCACCTTCGACGCCGCCGTCGTGCCCGTGATAGACGAAGCCGTCTTCCACACTCCAGTAATTGCTCAGACCATATCCGGCCTTCATTCCATCTTTTGCAGCCCAAGTACTCGCAGGAATTTCCATCCGATCAATGTCGGCAGCGGGCACAATCTGTTTCCCGTTCACTGCACCACGATTTAGATAGAACTGCACATACGCCGCCATGTCATTGGCGGAAACATTGATCGCTCCCGCGGGACGCAAAAGAATGTTCCAGTAGCGATACGGAGTCTTGCCGTCGTTGTGATAGAGAGTAGTGGCAGTCTCGGAAGCCGACTGGAAGTAGGTTGCGGTCTTCATTCCGATGGGGCGAAATAGATTCTGCTCCACGAAGTCTTCGAAGCGCTGCCCCGTGATCTTCTCGACAATGTAGGCCGCGACCGGAGGTCCGGAATTGCAATAGGCCATGCGCGTGCCGGGGCGCCAACGGGAAATGCGCGAATGGTGGTCGTAGTCGAGACCTTCGCGCAGGGACATGCCCGGGGCGTCCTTCGCGTACTCGCGCAGGTGCATGTCGTCCCAGCCGGTGGTGTGCTCAAGCAGATTGACGACTCGGATCGGATCCGTCGCTTCCCAGGGGTTTTCAAACCAAACATCGGGAGCCAGCTTGCGAACGGGATCGTCCAGCGAGAGTTTCCCCTGATCCGCCAGCATCAGGATCGACAATGAGGCAAACGCCTTCGACGTGGAGCCGATGCGGAATAGCGTGTCCGCCGTAGTAGCGCGGGCGCTGGCCACATCTGCTGTGCCCAGTCCGGCGACCCACTCGGGTCCGTCGCGATGCACAATGGCCACCGACACTCCCGGCGTATGGGTGTCCTTGAGGATCTTCTCCAGTTGCTGCTGCAGTTCGGCAATCGACTGCGCCGGTTTCGGTTTCTCGTCTTTTTTATCGGTGTTGTCCGCCGCCGGGCAGAAGGGGGCGAGCAGCGCAAGAAGTACGACTGGAATCATCCATTTCACGATTTGGACTCTCCTCGAGGTTGGGTCGCTGCGGCCATCTTACGTCCGTCCCCGCTAAATCTGGTAGTCGACGTCTTCCATAATTCTCTGCAGCGACTCCGATAGCGGTTCTCCCTTCACCTCCGAACCTTCGAGTTGCTGGACTCGTTCGCGGAGTTTGTTCACTTCGTTCGCCACCGACGCCAGCGCTTCCGAGAGGGGATCGTTGATCTGCTTGGGATCGGTAATCACCACGCGCTTGCCTTCGCGGAAGATGATGTGTCCGGGCACACCGACGACGGTTGAATGTTCGGGGACATTGCGCAGCACCACCGAACCAGCGCCGATGCGGCAGTTCTTCCCCACCGTAATGTTGCCCAGAATTTTCGCCCCGCCGCCAACGACCACGTTGTCTTCGATCGTGGGATGCCGCTTGCCGTGCTCTTTGCCCGTGCCTCCCAAGGTCACGCCCTGATACAGAGTCACGTCATCGCCTACGATCGCGGTCTCGCCGATCACCACGCCCAGGCCGTGATCGATGAACAGCCGCCGTCCAATCTTGGCTCCGGGATGGATCTCGATCCCGGTGAGGAAGCGCGCGGCCTGCGACAGCATTCGCGCCAGCAAAAACAGGCGATGGTTCCACAGCCAGTGATTCATGCGGTGGAACCAGACTGCGTGCAGCCCGGAGTAGCACAGGAACACTTCCAAGCGGGACTTGGCCGCGGGATCGTGCTCCACCACGTTGGCCACGTCTTCGCGAATTAGCGACAGCAGGTGCGGCATGGATATGGATCAGGCAGGGAGCGCCGCCGTGGGAATCTGCAGCGCCTTGTCCCGCAGTTCCTGAAACAGAATACTGCTCAAATAGCGTTCGCCGAAAGACGGCAGAATCACCACGATCAGCTTACCTGCATTCTCCGCCCGCTGCGCCACTTTTAGAGCCGCAACCACCGCGGCTCCGGACGAAATCCCTACGAACAGTCCTTCTTCAAGCGGAAGCCGGCGCGCCATGAAAATGGCCTCGTCATTGGTTACCGTAATGACTTCGTCAATGTAATCCCGGCGCAGGATGCTGGGAATGAATCCGCCGCCGATGCCCTGAATCTTATGCGGAGACGGCTTGCCCCCAGAGAGAACCGCGCTGTCCGCGGGTTCCACCGCCACGGCTTGGAACGAAGGCTTCTTCGGCTTGATGTACTGGCAGATTCCGGTGAGCGTCCCGCCGGTGCCTACGCCGGAGATCAGGATGTCGGCGCGTCCGTCGGTGTCGTCCCAGATCTCAGGGCCGGTGGTTTCGAAGTGAATCTTGGGATTGGCGGCATTGTCGAACTGCTGCAGCATGTAGCCGCCGGGAGTGTTGGCCAGAATCTCCTTCGCTTTGAGGATGGCGCCCGGCATCCCCCGTGGGCCGGGGGTGAGGACGATCTCCGCGCCAAAGGCAAGCAGCAACACTCGCCGCTCCAGGCTCATGGTTTCGGGCATGGTGAGAATCAGCTTGTAGCCCTTCACTGCAGCCACGAAGGCGAGACCAATTCCGGTGTTGCCGCTGGTCGGCTCGATGAGCACAGTTTTTCCGGGCTGGATTTTCCCTTCGCGCTCGGCCTCCGCAATCATGCTCACACCGATGCGGTCTTTCACGCTGGCCAGGGGATTCTGGCTCTCCAGCTTCGCCACCACTTCGGCAACGCAACCTTCGGTGACCTTGTTCAGCCGCACCAGCGGCGTGTGGCCAATCAACTCGGTGACGTCTTTTGCGATTCTCATCTCAGTTCATGCCTCCAGGGTTTGCGTGCGGATTTCAGGCCGCTCATTTCGTCTGGGTAATACTACCAACATAGTGGCATATCGCGATGGCGTCACCGTCGCTCAAGCAGAAGGCGTCACCAGGACAACACGTACTTCGCCTGTCATACAGGCGGACGACTTGCATCAACTCGATTCTGGGTTGGATGTCGGGGACGGCGGCGACGGCACACAAATCAAAGGCCGCGCTCAAGAGCGCGGCCCGGTGCGTAGCAGACGCTCGCTAGCGGTGCGCCAGACCGAAACTCACGGCGCCGGCGGAACCTCCGATGTTGACCAGGGAGACGGCCCGCTCCAGCTTGTGATGGCCGGTCTTGTGAAAGAAGTAGCTGAGACTGATCACTCCGGCGGTTTCCCCGACAAAGTTCGCCGCCAGGCCCGCCGTCGAGCGGCCGAACATGCGAACCAGCGGATTCAGTTCCCGTCCTCCGCTCTGCAGGTTGGCGCGAGTCACCGCGAAGTCAGCGCCGTTCAAAGCTGCTGCGGCGACGAACAACACGCGATTCTGCTTGTCCCAGAACCTGTGTTCGGCGCTCACCCTCGACGGCGTGATCACGATCGGCGACGCAGCCTCAACGAACGGAGTTGGCGCGTCGGGAAGCGGTGCTGATGCGAGCAGAGCCTGGGCATGCAAAGTCGGATGAAAGGCGCCGATCACAACCAGCACAACGGCGCTCAATCGGAAGAACTCAGAGAATCTGCGGAAGGTCATAAGTGCCCGCCGAGGTCGGCGTAGCACTCAGGAAGGCGCAAGCGGGTGGCCGCACATCCAACATTAGAATTGCGGCAAGCTACTCACAGTCAACCATTTAGTTTATGTCTCTCATGAGAATCGCAGGCGGTGTGCACTCTTTTGCAGGTTGCGCCGATGATTTACCTATTGAGCACAGGCGTTCTTATTTCTTATAAACAACGCCGCCCTTCATCACAAAGCCAACGTTCTGCAGCACGCCAATGTCCTCGAGCGGATCACCCGGCACTGCGATCACGTCCGCCAAGTGCCCGGGCTCCAGGGCCCCGATTTGCGCCTCCCAGCCGAGCAGCTTCGCCCCATTCAACAGATCCGCTTGCAGTACCGCCAGCGGGGGCATGCCGTACTTCACCATCAGCACAAACTCGCGCGCCTGCGTGCCGTGGGGAAATGGCCCTACGTCGGATCCCACAGCCATGGGCACTCCCGCCGCGACCTGCTTCCTGAATTCCTGCGCCTTCACATCGAGCATCTGATGCTGGTGCGCGCCTTGTTCTGGCGTGGCCGCGTGTTCGGCAAAATATTCGAAGATCGTAAAGGTGGGCACCGCGAAAATCTGTTTCTCCTTCATCAGCCGCATCGTCTCGTCGCTGAGCTGATCGGCATGGTCAATGGAAACCACCCCTGCCTGCGCCGCGAAAAGCGCTCCCGGTTCTCCCGTGGCGTGCACCGCCACGCGTCGGCCCACGCGCGCCGCTTCTTTCACGGCCGCTTCCAGTTGCGGCTCCGTGTACTGATACGAGGTCGCGAGTTTTCCGTCCCGAAGCGAGTCGGCCCCGGTCTCATAAATCTTGATGAAATCGGCGCCTTCCTTGAACTGCTGCCGCATCACCGCGGTCAATTCGTCCGCGCTGTTCGCGTAATTTGCGTTGGGCAAAATGTGCTGCTCCGGGTTATAGCCCAGGGCGTCCTCGTGCCCGCCGAGGATGTTGATGGCGTTCCCGCTGATGCGCAGCCGCGGCCCCGGAATGCGGCCTTCATCAATCGCATTGCGCACCGCCGTGTCGGCCGAGCCCGCGCCTTCGGTGCCCATGTCGCGCTCCGCCGTGAAGCCGGCCATCAGGTCGTCGCGGGCCGCCAGCGTGGCCGTGATGGTGCGCTGCGGGACCGATTCCTGCACGGTCTGGAGATCTTCCGCCCCGGGATGGAGAAAGAGATGGATGTGGGCATCAATCAATCCGGGAAGAAGGGTGCGATCTCCCAGGTCGATCACCTCCGC